>JBAYEZ010000032.1:0-9161 GCA_041667485.1 Bacilli bacterium | reverse complement strand
TTCCAATTTTCTCCTAGAGAAATGAAAAGCCCCGATTTTTATCGGGGCTTTTTTCATGCTGGAGCAGGTGGCGGGCCAATCCAAGGTCTTTTCGCCCCTTTTCGTTTCTTAACGTTTTCCCGCTTTTTGGCGGAGGAAAGGGGCAAACGCATAATAACTCTCCATTTGTATTAAATTTTTCTTAGTTTCTTTCGAGTTTTTTACCAAACGGTGCGTTTATTTTATAGTCATTTTTCCTTTGCCATTCGCGGAATATTGCGATTCATTAACATTTTTGAAAGCGGGGCTTGGAATAAGACAAAGCCATTAATTAAAAGATTTCTTCATAGCTGTCCTCCTCTGTCACCAATCTCATTGACAAATGGAGTCTGCCTTTCGCTAAACTTGGCACCTTTCCCCGTTGTTTTCGGTACTGTTCCCAATAAGGGAACACTAGTGGCTTTTCATTTCACAATGATTGAAAAAATTTTTAGTTTTCTGACTTTGAAAGCAAACGAAGTTATCAAAAATAAAATATTAATACAAAATAATTCATTTTCTGATTTTTGTTCAAACGAAAAAACATTTTTATTATTACAATTTTATTTAAAACCTTTTTATAAGGTATTTTTTAAGAAATGAAAAATAATTAATTCGTGCTACTATATAAATATGCTACAAGGAGTTTTGCCGGAAATCTCTTCTTTTTTAGTACACGGAAAAATTGTTTTCTTTAACCCGAAAAACGGTGTGTTTTCTTTTGACAAGAGCGATGTTGAAGAATCGATTGGAATAAGTTTATTTGATCCACCTGAGTTTTCGGCTGACCTTTATTCGACCGTTACAATTTGTTTGCAAGTCTCTAATGCTTGCAATTTTGCATGTGATTATTGTTTTAATCATACGAAATCTTCAATTTTTATGGCTTTCGATGATGCCAAAAAAGTTCTCGACAGAATGTTTATCAAATTTAAAAATGCTGAAAAATTTTTTGTCGATGTTAGCGGTTCTGGAGAACCCCTTCTTTGTTTTTCGCTTATTCTCGACATTAATAACTATTGCAAAAAAATGAGCAATAAACTTCGTAAGGAAGTGCTTGTCATGTTTGTGACGAATGGCCTTTTGCTTACAGATGAGAATGTCGCTCTCCTTCAAGAGAACGGAATTCTTTTTGGAGTTAGCGTAGATGGATGCAAAAAAGTTCATGACGCTCATCGACGAACGGCATCTGGAAGCGCCACTTTTGAGTTGGTAATGAAGAACGTTCAAGGAATTGCAGATAGACAATATATAGGCTGTGCCGTTACGCTGACAAAAGTGCAATTTCCGCTTCTTGAGACAATCGAGGATTTGTTGCATGTTTTTTCAACAATCAGCATAAAGCCTGTTAGGTCAATGTTTTATGGTTTTGACGATGCCGCAGTCGATTTCTGGATTGGAGAATACGATAGACTGTGTACCTATTTGCTTGCTCAAGCAACTAAAGGTGATTATAAGATGGCTCAGGCCTTGCTTAATGGCGACGACTATTTTGGAAAATTTCTTCTTCGTGGCATCCTCGATCTGAAAGCGTATAACCGATGCGACGCTGGTTCCGGAAGAATTTCTTTTGATGCTTCCGGAAATTCGTGGTGTTGTCCGGCGGCCAACGGAATAGGTGAATTGAGTCTTGGGAAAGAATGGACAGTAGACGATGAATCCTGCAAAAAATTATATCAAAAGTCAGTTGGGGCAACTCCTTGCAAATGTTGTGAATTTCGTTATTTTTGTGGGGGAGAATGTTTTGTCGAATTATTTTTTCATTCTTGGAATCCGAATAAAACTATGTGCAGATTCAATCAGGCATTAATTAAATTGGCGCTCTTTTTTACTTGCGAAATCGAAACTTCAATACCCCGGGCTTTTTATTTTCTTAGTGCTTTTTGTGAAGCCAAAATAGCTAGATTAAAAAAGGATAAAACACTTGATGCGTTTCTTTCCCAAAACCCTACCCTTTCCTTTGTAGAAGGCAAAAGGCGTTACGATTTGCTTCATCCAAAATATTAAAAAGAAGGGATACATCAAAATATGCAAAAATATTAGTTATATATTTGAATAGAATTTGATTCGTCTTTATTTTGAAAGGAATTAACATGAAAAAAACTCTATTAATCATCTCCTGTTCTTGTTTTGTAAGCTTTCTATTGCTTGCTCTCCCGTCTGCTTATCAAATAAGCCAAGAAAGCGCAAAGAACTTTTTGCATTTTGAAACCCTAAAAAAGCAAAAAGATTCAGAAAGCGAGAGCGAGGAAACCAAAACAACTTGGAATTCGCTTTCGGATGATGAAAAAAACCGAATCAAATTGCTTGCCATTCAAGAAATTGAACGATATGCATATGGGCAAGATTATGTCGCCAAAGAAATATCAAAGGTTTCTGATTTTGCCGGAAACGATTATGCTTTTGTCAGTTTTTCTCCTATGGGATATGTAATCTACAATCTTTCATCTGGCGATTTTGTAGAAGTATCGCCCTTTGGACAAAATCCCTTTTTAAAAACGGTAAATGTGAGTGACAGATATTACTCGCCACTTGTGGGCTTCTTCAGGAAAGAAAACGATGCTTTTGTTAACGTTGCCGATAAAACTTCGATAAAAGGTGACGATATCGCAAGGTATAAGGAAACGTCCGAAGCTACCTATAATGGGAATATCGAAAATCATGCCAATTCTAGGCATCGTCAGTATGTTCGAGGCGGCGCGGTTTGCTACAGCAGTGGAAGTACTCCACATTACCCCGTCAGTCAAGGAACGCTGACTGCCGACCACGAAGTCCCCTACTCTTGGTTTTTCAAACTTAACAACAGTAAATTTGCGGCCGAAAATGTTTATAAAGGAAGCGAAACTCCTCACTGGGAATGTGGCTACGTCGCTGGAGCGCTTCTTCTTTCTTATCAAGAGTTTTTTAAAAGTACAGGATATTTTAATGCATACGAAGTTTCTCAGTACATTAATGCTGCCAATGTAACTTCATATACTAACGGAATTCCCGATGATATTCCGGAAATTAAAGATGATTTTCTCGAATATTTTTGGAATCTTCACCAAGGCTGGGGCTCAACAGCATCAACAATCAAGGATGCGGTTCACGCATTTATGCATGCGTCGGGGAAAAACCGAGTATATGAAGATTACTGTTATACTTGGATTGGCGCAACCGTAACAGACCCCATAAAAGACGGCGTTCCTGATATTCTTTTCGGGAACCTGCCTGCCCCCAACGACACAACTTATGGCGACGGTTCCACTATGGCAAACCATGTAGTCGTTGTTTACGGATATTATAATGACGGAAAGCTCCTTGTGCATTATGGATGGGATGGCTATTCGCAAGTCATTCTCACAACGCCGAATATGCTCCATCTTGGGGGTGTTTATGCAATTTATAACAAGTCTGCGCATGTTCATAACAGATATTTTAAAAAAGGAAATTTGTACTATTGCGGTTGTGGAGCATTGATGAGTTGCTAACTGAAAGGAGAAAAAACATGAAAAATGACAAAATTTCTTTGATACTTCGTTTGCTTAGTAGCTTCTTTTGCCTGACTTCGTTAATAATTCTCGCCTTTCCTCTGGTAGGTCTCCGCGAAGGGTGTGGGCCAGATTCTTCAAGTTGTGTCATAATATACTATTCTGCTTTTAATCTAAGCAAAATTGGTGCGGCGGGCATTGAATCCTTTTGGATTCCGTATTATCTAATTGTTTGTCTAATTTTCTTATTTATTGGTTCATTTTTGATTTCATTAAGATGGAAAATCGTAGGAAGCGTTGCGGCTGTCTTACTTTTGGTTCCCGCGTTTATTCTTTTGATTGAATCGGATCATCTTTGCTTGCAGGAAGTATCCGCCGTTTTTGTCTCAGTTTTTCTTATGTTGGCTTTTGTTTCTTATTCCGCAGCCTTAGTTTTTGAGATTGTTTGGAGGCGGGTTTCACGGCCGTCTTCACGAGAAAAATGAGATTCCTGTGTTAAGGCGGAATGGCTTTCAAATTTGAGATCCGTTTTTTATTATGACAGAGGAATAAAACCTTTTTTCAACTTTTCTCAACACAAAACAAGGTTAAAAATATGGCGACAAGCGATGCCCAAAAATAGCACGTCACTTTGAAATCAAAAAAAGCATCGAAACAAATTTACTAATAATTTTGCTTTAAAAATAGCGGAAACTGCGAGCATCTTTCTTTTATGCGATTTGCAATCATTGATGTTTTTCGCCTTTTTGATCTCGATGTTGTAGTCAAGATCGTTAGGCCAATCATCTTCATTTTGGGTCACCATTTCGTTTTTCCGCTCCCCACCAGAAAGAATTGTGCAACGAGCCCTTGGTTATTCGTTCCTTTTACTAATTCGATCATAAGGCCTGAGCTGAGCAAAAATTTCTTGCTTTTTTTAGAAACTTCTCATCCTCACTTGGTTCTTTGGCCAAGATGGGGCGGTTAACGTTGGCAAGATCGAAGGCTTTGTTGCTTATATCCGGAACATTGAAGCCACTTCTTCAAAGACGAAAAAGGAGCTTGCGATTGAATATTTGAACAGGCAGAATCTTTTTTCTGGCGAGAAGCACCTTGTGTTCTGTTGCTGCGGCTATGGGCTTAGCGACGAGGCGGAGACAACGGTTCTTCGCTATCTATCTTCCCAGGGGATGAGTAGAGCATCTGGAAAGGAATTTTTGGGAATTGACTGAAAGAGAGTATTATTAAAATATGTTAACGAGCGGAAGCAACGATTATCCAACGCCCCTTAAATGGCATAGCGTCTTGATGATGATTTTCGTTTTTGGGGGCTGCGTAGCGGTGCCTTTGCTTGAATACTTCGGCTATGGATGGTGGGCCTTGGGATTGTCTTTGCTGGTGATAGCATCAGGCATTGCCTATCGTCGCTTGGTCGACAAGTTCTTTTAGGCGTTTATACACAAAAAGTACACAATGAGTACACAATGAAAAACAAAAGAACCGATAAAATCGGTTCTTTTTTGTCTTTGGAGCAAGTGACGGGAATCGGACCCGCGTATTTACCTTGGCAAGGTAATGTTCTACCATTGAACTACACCTGCATGGCGCTTTTGGCGCGTTGATTATTATAGTGGGGTCAACTATTAAGCGCAAGTGGAAATCAACGAACGCATAGCCTATAATTCCTTCGGAAGCCCGGGAGAGGCATTTTTATGGCTACTTTAAATGACTTAGCAGACTTATTATTCCCTGATGTAAAAAAGACCATCGCGGATCTTGAAAAAGAATATCCAGCTCGTTCGTTGCCGGCAGGGGCCGAGGTGACGCGTTTTGCACCTTCTCCGACGGGATTTCTCCACACGGGCAGCCTTTTCACCGCTTTGATTGGTTGGACGATTGCCAAACAGAGCCATGGCGTTTTCTATTTCCGCCTTGAAGACACCGATACCAAACGGACGATTGAAGGCAGCGGTGATCAGTTAACTTCGCAGCTCAAAGAATTCGGCATCGTGGCCGATGAAGGCTGGTTCCCCGAGGGCGACAAAGGCATCTACGGGCCTTATCAGCAATCGAAACGCAAGGATATTTACCGCACCGTCATCAAGGAACTGATTCGCCGGGGCCGGGCTTATCCGGATTTCTGCACAACCGAAGACCTCGACAAGATCCGCAAATTTCAAGAAGACAATAAGGTTTTGCCCGGTTACTATGGCGTCTATGCCCGTGACCGCAACCTTTCCGTCGATGAAGAGATTGCCAAGATCAAAGCCGGGACGCCTTGGGTGATTCGCTATCGCTCAAACGGCGACCACGATAAGAAAACTTCTTTTGTTGATGCAATCCGCGGCAAGATCGAACTTCAGGATAATGATGTCGATGTCGTCATTTTGAAGAGCGATGGCTTGCCGACTTATCACTTCGCCCACGTCTGCGATGACCATTTCATGCACACGACTTTGGTCACCCGGGGCGAGGAATGGATTCCTTCGACGCCGATTCACCTCGATATGTTCCGTGCCCTCGGCTGGGAAGCTCCGATATACGCCCATTTGCCCGTCATCATGAAACTGGACCATGGCAATAAGCGCAAACTCTCGAAGCGGAAAGATCCCGAAGCGGCCGTTTCTTACTTCCTCGAAGGTGGCTATCCTCCGGAAGCGCTCTTGCTTTATCTCATGTCGATCGCCAACTCCAACTTTGAGGAGTGGTCGATCGCCAACAAGAACCTCAGCATCAAAGACTTTGCTTTCTCTTTAAGCAAGATGTCGCTCGATGGTGCTCTTTTCGATATCGACAAACTCAATTATTTCTCGAAGGAGTTCATCGCCCACGAACCCGCGAAGGTTTTGGCTCCGAAAGTCCTTGAATGGGCCAGCAAGTACAGCGACGATTTTCGGATCAAGATTCTTTCAGATGAAGCTTATTTCGAAAAAATACTCAACATCGAAAAAGAACGGCCGAATCCGCGCAAAGACTATGCCAAATATAGCGACATCGAGCCGCTCACCCGTTTCTTCTATGAAGATGACTACAAGGAGCTGATCGCCAATGGATTGCCATTCAATCCGCGTTACGATGAGGACACGATCGGCGCTCTCTTACAAGACTTTGCCGTCAAGATGCCCTATGGCGTCGATGAGACGACTTGGTGGGAAGCGGTGAAAGTCATCGCCGGAATCCATGGTTTCGCGCCGTCGAACAAAGAATTCAAAGTCAATCCGAAAGCCTATATTGGCAACGCATCGGATGCGGCCGAGGTTCTCCGCATTGCCCTCACGGGTAGCAAAGACTCCCCCAATTTGCACGAGGTCATTGAGATCTTGGGCAAGGATGTGGTCACGAGACGGCTTTGCTCTATCTGCGCTTTGGCCGACAGCCACTAACGCTCTTTCTTGCAATAGGCTAGGGACAATGCTTTAATATCTCTCGGCCTAGCACGGCCCTGTCGTCAAGCGGTCAAGACACAGCCCTCTCAAGGCTGGTTCCCCAGTTCGAATCTGGGCAGGGTCACCAATGAAAAGTCAAACGATGCTCATCATGGGCATCGTTTTTTTGTTACAATAACGCCAATGGATAAACTGCGGCAGTTCAAAGATGATCTTTATGGGCAGGGTTACGACCCGGCTTCTTTTCGTGTCTCAAGGATGGTTGGAACCTCGCTCAAGAGTGCTTCGCTCAAGACTCCCCATATGAAAGAGGTGGTGGCATTTTATGCAAAAGATCCGAGCCTCCCGCTCGAAGAAATCCCCCTTGAAGAAACTGTTGAACTCACCCTTTGTTACTTTCTTCTCTCCCTCAAAAAAGAAGGGACTTTTGCAAAACAAATGGCCTTTTTGCAGAAAAAATTAGCCTACGCCAACTCCTGGGAAATCACCGATTGCCTCCAACAAGTGATTCAAAAAGCGCCTGCAAAAGACTATAAGCCCTATTATCGAAAATGGGTTAAGGACAAACGGGAATACGCCCGCCGCTTTGCCTATGTCTACGCGATGCGTTACTACAAAGAGGACGATGTTGCTTTCTTTCTGGACCATTTAGTTTTTGACGAACGCTATTACGTTTATATGGCTCAAGCTTGGATGCTAGCGACTTTGGCCATCACCCATTTCGAAGTGATTCGTTCTTTTTTGTTGCGCCCTGACATCCCCGAGAACTTGCGTCGAAAAACCATCTCGAAAATGCGGGATTCCTATCGGATTTCGTCAAAGCAAAAAGAAATCGTTAAGCAAATTCGTGATAATCACTAATTTTTTAGCTAGTGTCCAAGAATAATTCTTGTGTTATTTATTCGAGGTGACTTAAAATTTAGTACGTTGATTTTTTAATTCTTCCTCGGGAGATTTTCATTATGGGAACCAAGTATGTCTTTGTTACTGGCGGTGTTGTTTCGAGTTTGGGAAAAGGGATTTTTTCTTCGACCCTTGGTTTGCTTTTGAAGAGCCGTGGCTTGAAGATTTTCATGATGAAATTCGATCCCTATCTCAATGTGGATCCCGGCACGATGTCCCCCTATCAGCATGGTGAGGTTTATGTCACCGAGGATGGAGCGGAAACCGATTTGGATCTCGGCCATTATGAGCGGTGGACCGACCTTCACCTTCTGAAGGAATCTTCCATTACTTCGGGCAAAATTTATTCCTCGGTCATTGAAAAAGAGCGCCGGGGGGATTACCTTGGCGCCTGCATCCAAGTCATTCCGCACGTTACCAACGAAATCAAAAACAAGCTTTTTGAGGCAGCCAAAGTTTCTGGCGCCGATGTCGTCATCTGCGAAATCGGCGGCACGGTCGGCGATATTGAATCGTTGCCTTTTCTGGAGGCGATTCGGGAAACCCGGCTTGAACTCGGCTATGAGAACACGATGTTCGTCCACAATACCCTCGTCCCCTATCTTCGGACTGCCGAAGAAAGCAAGACCAAGCCGACCCAGCATTCGGTTCATGAGCTCCTTTCTTTGGGCATCCAGCCTGATGCGATCGTCTTGCGGAGCGAAGTCCCGCTTGCCGAAGGCGCCAAAGAGAAAATCTCGCTTTTCTGCAACGTCCCAACTAAAGGCGTTTTTGAAGCGGATGATCTTGAAATCGTCTATGAACTCCCCTTCAAACTTCATGAGCAAGGGCTCGATGACTACGTTTTGAGCCACTTCCAAATCAAGGCTCCGGAAGCCGATCTTCATAACTGGGCCAAATGGTGTGATTCGATCAAAAAGGCCAAAGGCAACGTCAAAATCGCCCTCGTTGGCAAGTACGTAGAACTTCACGACGCTTATCTTTCGGTTTGCTCCGCTTTGAAACACGCGGGCTATTTCAATGGCACCAACGTTGAAATCGGCTGGTTCAAGAGCATGGATATTACCTCGGAGAACGTCGCCTCCGCTTTAGCTGGATATGATGGGATTTTGGTGCCAGGTGGCTTTGGCGAACGAGGCAGCGAAGGCAAAAAGATTGCGATCCGCTATGCCCGTGAGAATAGGATTCCTTTCCTCGGCATTTGTTTTGGCTTGCAACTTGCCCTCGTTGAATTCGCTCAAGACGTCTTGGGCATGAAGGATGCGAATACCACCGAGTTCGATCCCGCGACGAAGTCGCCGGTCATCGATTTGCTTCGCGATCAATATGCAGGCATCAAGATGGGCGGAACGATGCGGCTCGGTCTTTACGATTGCCACATCGAAAAAGGAACGCTGGCCTACCG
>JBAYEZ010000031.1:0-9163 GCA_041667485.1 Bacilli bacterium | reverse complement strand
AATGTTCTTGGAACTGCGCAAGATTGACGCAAGAGGTTTTGGCCAACTTGCCTGTCGTTTCGGTGTACTTAAAAAGATCCTCACCCACCACAATCCCATCAAACTGAGCCTTATCGCCGAAGATCAGCGTATACGGCACGGTCGCAATCTGATAAAAATCAAGCAAATCCTGTTGAAGATCGACCGTCGTTTCCGCTGAAAGAGCAATATGCATAACGTTTCCTCGGCAATAATTATAAACACTCCGATTTTTATTGGCTATCTCGTATCCATAACGAGATGATTCTCTTAGAGAAAAGCCCCCATATTGCTGTATAATTATTAAGAAAGAAGGGTCTTGCCATGGAAGCGTTAGAGTGTCTAAACAGGCGGATTAGCATCCGCAAATTTGAGCAAGCGAAAATGAAAAACGAGGAAACCAAAGCCATCCTGAAGGCAGGCTTCGAAGCGCCCTCTGCCATGAACCGGAGGCCCTATGAGTTCATCGTCAATAGCGACAACGCCTTTTGGCATGAGTTCGCTCCCTTTAAGCCGACTTGCGATATCATGGCCACCGCTTCTTTGACGGTTCTCATCGTCGGCGACAGCAACACGAACCCGACCAACGAGTTCTTGGTGGAGGATTGCTCATGCTGTGCGGAAAATATGCTCTTGGCCGCCAAAGCCCTCGGCTACGATTCCCTATGGGCAGGCATCAAATGGCAAAGTGATTTCTACAACCATCTGATTTCTTATTTCAAACTCCCTGATGGCTTCATCCCCGTCGCTGCCTTAAGTTTTGGCAAGGCAGGCGAGAAAAAAGTTCAAGTCGAACGCTACGACGAGAAAAAAGTTCATTACGGCAAATTCTAATCGCCCGGGACAAACCTTGTTTCTTTTTTATTTCAAGTGAGGCAAGAAAAAAGAATTTGCAGGCGTTTTCGAAAGAACCATTTGAACTCTCGCCTCGTCGTCTTGCGAAGAAGCCGGCGCTCAGCCGGTCTTTTTTTCTGAAACATCTCCAAGTGTTCGGCGCTTGCCACGGGGCTGAGGTATAGTCAATGGCATCGGGCGAGGTGGCGATGGCAACGCAGGCCGCAACGAGGGCGATGCCGATAATCATGAAAACAATCAGCGATCCCGTTTTGCGGCTCCCGACGATGAACTGCTCATATTTCGACGAATAGAATTCCTTTTTCGAACCAGCCTATGGCGCTAATCCGCATTTAGCCGCCATTCAAGAGAGTGCTGGCCCAAGCCCGGGAAAACATCGCCGCGAAAATAACAGACGCGATGATTTTCGGCCGCTCGGGGGAAGCCATCGTCATCGTCCGCTATTCCGTATTCGTCATTTTTTTGAAGAAAAACCGGCAAGCGCCATCGAGTGAAAAACAAGAGAATTCAATAGGGAAAACCGTAATGAAAACGCCATAAAGTGTCGACCATTGATTACTTTAAGATTGTTTTACCGAAGAAGAACTCCGCCCGAAAAAAAGGAAGAGAGGCCATCAAGCGAGCTACCAATAACCTTCTTTGTCCCCTTTCAAGGCGGTCAAAAGTAAGAAAAAAGTTCAATAGGTGCTCAAAAAAAGAAAACCATCGAATTAATCGATGGTTTTTGTCTATTGGTGCCCCGCCGCAGAGTCGGACTACGAATTGGTCCTTACCATGGACCCGTTATACCGTTTAACTAGCGGGGCAGATGTCTTTCCTTAGACAAGGGATCTTATCGGGGAGAGACTATTCGCTCCCCCTTCGCCCTTTCAGGGCTTTCATGGGCAGCGTTTAGGATTATAGGTTGTTGAAGTCTTCTTGACAAGAGATTAAATCAGCGAGAATACGAAAGGGGGATACCATAAACGTTTTCATAGGCCTCTTTCGTCTCCTCGAAGGCGGCATTCTTGAGGCGTTCCCTCTCCTTGGCGAAGTCTTCCCCCTCTTCAGGATAGATCGGAGCGAGGATGTGGACGATCATCCTTTCGGGATACATCCCTTCCGGATCCTTGATCTTTTTCTTCCGCGGAGCGAAGGAGATAAAACAGGGGATGATCGGAACATTGTATTTGAGGGCGTAATGGAAAGCGCCATCTTTGAAAGGGCGGACTTTGCGGTAATACCACCACTCGGACTGCTCAGGGAAGAAAAGGACGTAATGCTTCTTCTTAAGCGAAAGGGCAAGGGCGTCTTCGAAATGGGCCATCCCATCAAAACTCTCGGGCAAGGGTAGCATGCCCGAGCAGCGCATCGCATCCCCTAAAGATCCCTTAAAATTGTTGAAGGGGGCGGCCACGATGTTAAGACAATGGCCTTTCATCGCCTTTTTGAGGGCGACGCAATCGAACATCTGGACGTGGTTGCTTGTGATGATCGCTTTTTTGATTCCCTTGAGATTTTGCCGACCCACCACCATCGTCTCCAAAAAAGAGACGTTGATATGATGGAGATAGGGTTTCACCACGAAATTCGACCGGACAAAATGGCTCACTTTCTCGCCGAGCCCTTCGGGGTAATAGTGATAATCTTTGGTGACCGGGATGACGATCGAATAGTCGATCGGGTCGACGTGCTGATCAAAAATACCTTGTTTTTCAAGGGCGAGATACCGAGCGCGAACTTCGGCGCGGGTAAGTACTTCTTTTGCCATCGCTAGCGCGTCTCCTTGACCCGAGCAATCTCATCCCAGTGCTTCTCGCCTTTGCCGACGAAAACCTTAGCCATGATCGGGAAATAACCGAGATAATGGAACGGGAGAATAAAGAGAGTGGCGATTCGGAAGGCCCAATGGCCTTTCACATCGTTCTTCGAAGCGAAGAAGCCAACGACGCCCATGGCGAAAAAGGAGAGATAAATCAACGCCAACGCGGCCAAACTCGAATAGAAAGGCCAAAGCCAAATGGGATCACGAATTAGGAAATGAACGAGAGCGGCGACGCCATTGCCAAGGGCGAAGCCACTCAAAAGAGCGAAATAGAGATACGAGATAAAGATCGAATAGCAATAGTAGTTATCGGCAAAGCTTCCCATCGAGAAGTCTTTGTAACGGTAGAGCAACTGGGCTTGGGTCAGGCCGCTCATCCAGCGGTTCCGCCGCTTGTTGGTCATCTTGAGACTCGGGGCTTCTTCCATATAGATTGGAGCGTAAGGCGCGTAATAGCTCGTATCATGGTTGGCGATGATATCACCCGCTAATTCGCAATCCTCGGTAAGCGTCGCTTTGAAGGGGAAGCCACCATTGCGGAGAATGATTTTCTTCGAAATCAAAACGCCGCTTCCGACCGTGAAGAGAGCGATGTGGTGAATGCTCTTGTAGCGGTTGCCCATCTCATCAAAGGTGGTCCAGATGTAGCCATTGGCCGCGCCTTGGAAGGAGAGCGAGCCTTTCTTGAGAAAATAGTTTTTCACAATCTTTTTGCTGACGATGACATCGCGACCCGATGCCATGGCGTTATTCATTTCTTTGAGATAGTCATCGTGGATCATCGTGTCGGCATCGAGAATGATGTAAGCGTCAAAAGAATTAGGATTTGCGGAGATGATACCCTGAAGAGCCCCGTCGAGCGCATCGCTTTTGCAGGTCTGAGTATCCTCGATATGAACATGGAAACCTTTTGCTTGAACCATCGCAATTGTTGGATCGTGCGGGTTTTTGACGATGACGTAGACCTCGAAATCCTCATAATTCTGACGACTCAAACTCTCAAGCAAGGGCAGAATGACTTCACTTTCGTTGCGGGCGGGAACCAAGATGCAGAGCCGATTGCGTTTCTCGTTATGGAGATGCTCATAGGGCAAAAGGAAACCGAACCAAGCTTTGATGCGCGGAAAATACAAGATTAAGACAATCAAGAGAATGGCGCTGAAGATTAGCGCTGCGAAAAAATAATAGTTATTCATGGTCAAATTCCTTCCAAATCGTCGAGCATTCGCGGTAGAGTCTGTCGTGAGCCGATGTCTTATAGACTTTATGGATCCTTTCGATATCCCAGGGCTTCGCAATCATCGCGTGGACATAGGGAAAGATCCGCGGCTGATTGCAATAATGACGAATCACCGTCGAGGATCGGAGTTTCTTCTGTTCGTTGAATTCCCGGGGGAGATAGAGCTTAGCTTTGCGACAAACCTTATTGAGGACGGCCTGATCGGGGAAGAAATAATGGTGGGAGGCGAGAAGCACGATGCATCGCGCGAAGGCCTCTTCCTCTTTCATTTTCTTCAAATTCATCAGCAAAACCCCCGTATTCACATAATGGGGGTGGATCAAATAACGGCCATAGGCGTCAAGGACACCGGCGAAATCATACGAAGCAACATCGATGGCGTAAAGTTTGGCAAGATCCTGCATGACGATGGTATCGACATCGAGATAAAGAACTTTCTCTGGCAGTTCGGGAATCCGGTCCATAAAGAGGCGAAGCATCGCGTAAGGCGTATAGGAATTGTTGAGGTTAGGCGAATGGGCGAAAGCACCCATGAAATAGGAAGCGACGTCGTGGAGAGTGATATGCGTTTCGGGATTGATGGCCTGGAGTTTCTTCTCGAGGAAGGAGCGCTGCTTCTCGCTAAAAGGCTTAAAGCGGGGATCGAGCATGGTGAAATCGCCGGTCAAAATATGGATATCAAGGCTTTCTTTGGTCGTAGTTTGGGCCGAATACATCGACATCAAAATGCCTTTGAAAACCCGGTCGTTGCCACAATAAACGAGATGGATCATGCTTTTTCCTCCTCTTCTTTCTTCACGTAATCAATGATGGAATAGGTACTCTCTTTGCTTGCGCGGGCTTCCATGGCGCCAAAGACTTGCTTCCGCAACGACTCCGCCTGCTCGTTGAGCGAGAGTTTCGGGTCGGCGTAAAAGGGACCGTCCACATAGGTGACGATTCGCGGTGCTTTGCCGATTTTTCTCTTCTTGTAGCAATCGGTGAACGCGTAGACGGGAGCGCCAAAACGGGCCGGATATTTAAAAGATGCGGCCTTATAGTGACGAATTTTCGTGCAATAGGGCCAAATATGGGCTTCAGGATAAATGCAGACCACATGGCGCTGAACGATGCGTTTTTCCATCGCTTCCATCATCTTGCCCATTCCTTCGAGGGTGGAAGGAAGAGGGATGGCACCGCTCATCTCCAAAATCGTCTTGAGTCCTTTGACCGCCAAATTGTCCGGAGCAACTACCACATAGACCTTTTTGGGGAAGCAAAGAAGGTTCGGCGTGTAGGCCCCGCCGAGGTGCTGAGTGTGGTTACCATAGATGAAGTAGCCTTCTTTTCGACACTTCTTCAAAGCCTTTTTATTAACGAATTTTTGGTGGAGGCTAAGCGTATTATGGAAAAAAGCGATCGGCATCATGATAAGACGGTAAACGATGAAAGTGACGAAACGATAAAAAATGTTTTTATGGATATAGACGTAATCTTTTGGAATATAGAAGTTCTTGGGGGCGAAAGTTGAAAAATCATCGGTAAGTTCATCAGTGTAATAAACGGTTTTGGACATCTCGTTTTCTTTCATGTGTTGACCCTCTTTTAGGGCGAGCCTAGTATAGGGACTCTTCCTTTAAGAATGTCTATACCGATGCAAAACCTAAAAAGAGAGTCAAATCTCACCACAAGAGAGAAATTCAACAACTCTCTTTTCCAGAGAGTATGCACTCATGGTCTTGCTTTTTTCGTCACATACCCCTAGAGTAATAGTTGTAATGGATAGTATTAAGGCAAACATCGCCCATAACCTAACCGAACTCCGAAAGGGAAAAAAACTCACCCAAAACGAATTGGCTGAAAAATTTTCATACTCGGACAAGGCTATTTCGAAATGGGAGCATGGCGAGGCTCTTCCCAGCATCGAAGTTCTTCAGCAACTGGCTGATTTCTATAGTGTGTCTCTCGATTATCTGACCCATGAAATAACGCCCGAAAGCAAGAAAAACTATCCTTCCCCAGTCACGGCAACCATCAATAAACGCGTCATCACCTCTTTGGCCACGTCCTTGGTT
This sequence comes from Bacilli bacterium, assembly GCA_041667485.1. Taxonomy (GTDB): domain Bacteria; phylum Bacillota_I; class Bacilli_A; order RFN20; family CAG-826; genus UBA4951. The sequence goes on along the minus strand of JBAYEZ010000031.1, from coordinate 3,192 downwards.
TGGATTCTCGCGATTGTCGCAGCGATTGGTTCCTCTTTATTGACTGGCAAAGTCTATTGGATGAGCTTCATTTGGGCCATCCCTTTTTCCTTTGCCGTCATCTTAATCTTCAATTCGATCTGGGGGCCACGCGAATATCGTGCTTTTTATGTGACCTGCCTCGCCTGGACGCTCATCACCGCTGTTTATCTGGAGTTAGGCCTCGACCTCCCTGATGGTCAAGGCTGGAAACTCTGGATGCTCTTCTTCCTTGGGGTGCCCGCCACCATCGCTGCCATCCTTTGGAGCCACATCAAAACGAAGCCAATCTATACGACAAACCAATGAGTTTCGGCTTATTCCACTTGCATGCCTAAGAGATCGTAGATAAACGATGTCGTGATTCTCACGTGGACAATCTGACCCGGTTTGAGGGGGTTTTGCGAAGAAAAATAAAGATTCCCATCAATATCATCCGGGGCATTCCAATAGGTTCGGAGGGTAAAATATTTCTTCTCGGGGTCATAGCCCGTCACGATTCCTTCCATCACTTCGCCGATGTGGCTCTTGTTTTGCTCATAAGAAATCTTGCGTTGGAGAGTCATGATTTCGTCTTTGCGCTTCAGTTTGGTTGCCTTCGGGACCTGATGCGGGTAGTCATAAGCGGCCGTCCCCTCTTCACGGGAATACGGGAAGTCACCCAGATGGTCGAAACGAACGTCCTCGAGGAAGGAGAGCGTCTCTTTTTGATCCGCTTCGGTCTCGCCAGGAAAGCCAGAGATCAACGTTGTCCGCAAAATCGCGTCGGGCATCAGTTCCTTAATCCGGTAAAAGAGAGCCTTTTCTTTCTCCGCCGTTCCGTGTCGCTTCATGAGCCCCAAGAGGTGATCGGAGGCACATTGGATGGGGATATCGAAATAATGCTTGATGGATTTGGAGTCGCGAACAAGGGTCAATAACTCATCGGAGATCTCATCAGGATAGAGATAGAGAAGGCGAATCGAATAGAACCCCATCAAATCCAATTTGCTCAGCAAATCGATGATGTTGGGCCGATGATCTTTGAAATCGAAGCCATACATCGTCGTGTCTTGGCTCACGAGCGAAATCTCTTTGACGCCCGCTTTCTTCAGCGTTTCCGCTTCGAGGATAATCTCCTCGAAAGGGCGGGAGACGAAACGGCCGCGGATATAGGGAATCGCGCAGAAAGAACAGAAATTGTTGCAACCTTCGCTAATACGGAGGTAGGCGGCGTAATCCGGAGTCGAAACAACCCGATGGAGCGGGTTGAGCGGTCGGATGTCTTTGGTGCCAAGCAACGCCTCGATCTTTTCGTGGAGATGAGGATAGTCCTTGAGCGGCACCCACAAATCAACCTCGGGGATGCTTTTCTTGAGCTCCTCAAGGCTCCGTTCGACGAAGCAGCCTACCACTGCGAGTTTGGCCGAGTATTGGGCCATCGCCAAAATCGTATCGATCGCCTCGGTTTTGGCATCTTCGATGAAGCCACACGTATTGACGATCAAAAGATCGGCTTCAGCCGGATTGTCCGTGAGTTTATACTCATCGGCACTAAACATCGCCAAAATCATCTCACTGTCGATGAGGTTCTTGGCACAGCCTAAAGAAACGAGACCTATTTTAATCATGTGTCTATTATCGGTGATATTCGGCGTTAAGACATCTCAGATGCTCAACTTTTGCTTCGAAGGCGCTGTAATCGGCCATTCGCCAAGTCCAGTTGACATCATCGATGATGCCTGGCTTGTTGAGGCGGGATTCCGCGCCGAGATCGAGGAGATCCTGTATCGCAAAGATCGCGTATTTCGCTTTGAGGGAGAGTTCGTATTGAATCAATCGCTCATTGATGTCACCCGAGGGGATCTTCTTCTCATCGAGGGCTTTGAGCCAGAGTTTCCGTTCCTCGAGAGGCAAAAGCGAGAAATAGCTCTTGAGCGGATCATTATCATGGGTGCCGAGGTAGGCGACCATGTTCTCGCGATCAAAACCCGGCTTCTTCGCGATTTCGGCATCGTGGAAGGTAAATTCGACGACGTTCATGCCCGGGAAGGAATAATGATCGCGGAGCACGAGGACTTCGGGGCGAAGATCACCCAAATCTTCGGCGATGATTTCAAGACCCGGAACTTCTTTGAGGAAAAGATCAAAGAATCTGTAACCCGGCGTTTCGATCCAAGCGCCTTCGACGGCGGTCGGGCAAGAAGCAGGAATCTTCCAATAGGTATCGAAGGCTCTGAAATGATCGAGACGAATCACGTCATAGAGTTCGCCATTGAGCTTCAGACGGGTGATGATGAAGGAGAAATGCCGCTTTTCCAAAAGAGTCCAATCGTAGATCGGGTTGCCCCAACGCTGGCCGGTCTTCGAGAAATAATCGGGCGGGACGCCCGCGATCCATAATGGTTTCTTCGTCTCGGGATCAAGCAAGAAGGAATCCTGATTGGCCCAGACGTCGCAGGAATCGAAGCCAACGTAGAAAGGAACGTCTCCAATCAGGCGAATCCCTTTTCCATTGGCATAGTCTTTGAGGGCTTTCCACTGCCGATAAAGGGTTTTCTGGAGCCAGATTTCGTATTTGGCGGCCTCTTCTTCCTCCGCGCTAAGGGAAGGATATGAAGAAATCATCTCCTGCTGTTCTTTGGGCCAGTTTTCCCATGAGGCCATCGCGTTGCGGCGCTTGTTCATCATGAACAAACTCCAAGCGAGAACCCACGGATGGGTGGCGATAAAATGATCAAGGCAGCCTGGATTGCGTTTTAACTCCTCGCGATAGGCCGTTTCGAGATAAGGAGCCTTGAAGGCTCGAATGGCTTCGTAGTCGACCTTGCCCGCCTCTTTTTGATAATCGGGGGCTTTGCCGCAAAGCTTCGCGCCGGCGAGCTCATCGAGGTCGACATAGATCTCTTCGAGAGCGAAACTTGAGAAAGGCTGATAGGGCGAATGGCCATAGCCCAGCGGATTGAGGGGAAGGATCTGCCAAAGAGCAAAGCCGCCTTCCTTCAAAAGATCGACAAAAATCCGGCTTTGCTTGCCAAAATCACCGACACCAAAGCGCGAAGGAAGCGCGCTGACTGGACAAAGAACGCCCGAGACACGATTCATGATTCAATTACCTCATTTTTTCATTACTTCAGCACACCGAATACTTTTTGAGAGGGGAAGGAAACATCCCTGGCAAATCCTGTCTGGTTT
>JBAYEZ010000030.1:0-9298 GCA_041667485.1 Bacilli bacterium | reverse complement strand
GGTATATAAGCGGCAGAAAACTTGAATGACGACGCCGTCAAGGAGATAGGAGGCGATCATTAAAAGCGCGATGACGACGAGCCACAACGGATTGCAACCCTTCAGAGCGTCGTGGATATAGGAACCGCCTTTGCCGATATCGCCTTCACCGGCGTTATAGAGCGAGAAGACAAGCGAAAAAGCAGTCATCACCAAAACAATGGAGATGCTGACCCAATATTTCGAAGATGTTTTTTTCTTTTTCGGGGTTTCCGAATCTGGAATCCGCGTCGTTTTTTCGTCCATCAAAAAATCCAAGAGCTAAATGCTCTTGGACTATTGTAGCAAACTTTGACTCTCAAGCCTTGCTTTTTATCGCGTAATCGTGGTAAGAACGATTTCAGCAGTGCAGTTATAACGGAAGGGTAAGTAATATGAAGTCCCCAAGCCTCGGTTCACGAGCAAACGGGAAAGACCTTTGCTGTAGGCCCCGGCGATGTAAGCTTCCCACGGAGCCGAAGCCATCGCCCATCTGCCGATTTTCACCTGACCGCCATGGGTGTGGCCTGAGAAGGTTAAATCGTAGCCTTTTGCCGCGATGAGGTCAAAAAGATTCGGCCGATGACACAGCATGATGTTGAACTTAGAGGCGTCAAAGCCGCTTGAAAGCGCGTCCAACTGGGCTGGCACATCGCCTTCATAAGGCACAAATAGCGTCGGCCATTCGCCTTTTTTCCGATAGCCAGGATCGCGGACGCCGCTCAAGACGATTCCATTGCCGAGATCGAGGCGTTTTTCGTTCATATTGGTACCCCAGCCATCAAAAATCTCGTGCTCGATTTTGGCATTATCCGGCGCGTGCATCTCGTGGTTCCCATCGACATAGAAAAAAGGAATTCCTTTCGCCTTCCAGGCGTTGATCATGCTCTCAAGCATCGAAAAATCGCTGGTATGATCGTCGACAAAGTCACCCGTCAGCACAATCACATCGGGCTTCAAATCATTAATTATCTCCAGCAAATCCCCATTGGAATAGTCCAAAGAGTGATTATGGAAGTCGGAAAGTTGAACGATGCGAAGGGCTTCGCTTCCGGTGTATTTCTCCGAGGCGTATTGATACGAAGTGACAACGAGCTGGGTGTCGTTGTTGGTATAGCAAAATATGCCGAAGCCCGTGCAGACGACCCCGACCAAGGCAACCCCGCGAAGAAATACTCGCATTCTTTTCATGAGAACAATGATAACAAGCTGCTGCGAAAAGTCTCTAAAAACCGCCTGAGCCACAAGCGAAAGAAGATAATTCGTCTTACTTTTTCTTTTCGAGAAGACCTTGGGAGCACAAATAATCGAGCGAATCGTCGACGCTGCGTTCAAGCGGCCGTGGATCATAACCGAAAACACGAGTCGCCTTGACGTGACTGAACGTGTTAGCGTGCCTAACGATGTCAATCGCAAAAACAGTACAAAGAGGACGCTTATGGAAGACTTTGCAATAAAGCGCGATGAAAGGCAAGCCAAGATAGGCAACCCAACAGGGGTAAACCGGCACCTTTTTCCCCACGCCATGGTTCCACGCTTTGGCTAAAAGCAAAAGTTCTTTGAGACTGATTCGATGACCAGAAAGAATGAACGAATCCCCGCGGGAGGGCCCGCTAGAAAGGGAATAAATCCCATAGGCAACATCGCGGACGTCCACCATATCATAGCCGCCGGGAATCACGCCAGGTATCTTACCATTAAGATAATCGCGAAGTAACTGAATCAAATGATTGCGACCATCATCGTAAGGCCCGATGATACCTGAAGGATAAACCACGATTGCATCAACGCCCGCTCTCCGCTTGGCTAAAACAAAGCGAGTCGCTTCAGCCTTGCTCATGGGGTAGCCGGCGGCTTCATCGCCTTCAACGAGCGGTGAGTTCTCGTCACACAGGGATTGCGTCTGAAGAAAAGCATCGACCGAAGAAACATAAATGAAACGGAAGCCTTTCTTTTCCTCAAAGAAGCGAAAAGAATTTTTCACTCCGTTAATGTTGACATTGTTCATCGCCGCCGTTTGATGCATCGCGCCAATATCGATAATAGCGGCAAGATAAACCACGATAAAAGAGCCTTCCGCCAAACCAGAAAAGAGCGGTTCAAGCGTCTCAGGTTTCGTCACATCGCCCTCATAGCATGCCAAGAAGGGATTTGCGGGGATATTGTCCTTTTTCCGGAGGTCAAAGGCCCGCACCGGACAGCCTTGATCAAGCAAAAGAGTGATCAAACTCGTCCCAAGGTGCCCAAAAGCGCCAATGAGGAGATAAGTGTATTTGCTTATAATTGTATTTTAGCATCCTTTCCCGCCTAACGGAGATGTTTTTCATTGCAAAGATTTATGGCGGGAAATATCCGTTTATTTTATATTCTCCAACTCCGATTCTCCTCCAAATACCCGCTCTACATAAAAGGGTGAGAAAAGAATGTCTTAATAAGGCACGTGAGAAACAGTTCCAAAATCCGCGCGCTTGCCAAAACCCAATCGGGGCAGCGCAAGCCTGTTGCCTTGGCCCTTTTTGGTCTTCCTTATTCTCCCTTGATTTTTTCTTCCGATTCGCGAAAAAGAACAAAGAAGCAAAAACGATGTATTATGGTTTTATACCATTTTTTGAGACCGGAATCATCAAAGATAAAACCGATCAAAATCTCTTTCCCGTAAAAAGACAATACCGGCACAGATGAGACTGGTTTGGCACCATCGAGCATCTTTCTTCCGTTTTTCTCTTTCATCCCTTAATCTATTTTTGGAGGTAATAATCCATGTCCATCTATGATCAAAATGTCGTCACCACAAAAGGGGAGACGATTTCGCTTAAAACCTATGAAGGGAAAACCCTTCTCATCGTCAACACGGCCACCAAGTGTGGCTTCACCCCGCAATACAAGGCCCTCGAAGCCCTTTACAAGAAGTATCAAGACAAAGGCTTTGTGATCCTCGATTTCCCCTGCAACCAGTTTCTCCATCAAGCGCCAGGAAGCAATCAGCAAATCGATGAGTTTGCCACGCTCAACTATGGCACCACGTTCCCTCGCTTTGCCAAAATCGAAGTAAACGGCAAGAACGAGCATCCGCTCTACACTTTCCTCAAATCGCAAAAGAAGGGCCGGATCGCTTGGAACTTCACCAAGTTCCTCGTTGATAAAAACGGTGACGTCGTCGGCCGCTACGCCCCAAACGCGAAGCCTGAGGATTTTGAAAAAGACATTGTCGCGCTCTTGGGCCAAGCCGAAGAAAAAGCAAAACCAGCGATCAAAGAAATCAAGACCCTGACCTTGGCGATGCTCGATGGATGCCCCCACTGCAAAACCGCGGAAATCTTTCTTAAGAAATATGGGGTTGCTTACGCCGAGCTCAACTGGAGCCATGATGAGAACGATCCGACCTTTGAAGCTCTCGACATCAAAGCAGTCCCGGTCCTCCTCATTCCTGGCGAGAAAGGCTTGACGAAAATCGCCGGCGAACAGGCGATTGGCGAATGGGCTAAATCCAACAAGGCTTAAGGCGATCCCTTTCCTTTATAAGCTCGTCCATGGCTTATATAATAATGACCATGGACTTTTCTTATCTTCTTTCGCGCCACAAACTAAATCGCGTTCTCCTCGAAAAAGTGGGTTTTTGCCAAGATAATGACGTTTATCAATGCCGCAAAACTTTTGCGGATCCCAACTTCTACGCTATCATTCGTTTAAACCAAGAGCTCTTTGAAGTCAAAGTCTTCGAGACTTCGTTTGACGAAGAATACATCCCTTTTACCCTCAAAAGCGTTCAAACGCCACTCGTCGCCGGTCTACGCGAACAGGTGAATAAATGGGTTGAAACGATTCTAGAAACCGCCTTCGATCAAAATGACATGAAGAATCGACTGATTGAGTACGGCAAAGAGAAACACCATTCGATTCCTGAACACCCCTTTGACGAAGAACCTCCCAAGGTTTCAACAGTTTTACGGGTGGCAAAGGATGGCAAATGGTACGCTCTTTTTATGGACGTTAATGCCAAATCGATGGGTCTGAAAGACGAAGGCAAGGTCGATGTTGTCAACCTCAAAACGGATCCCACCAAGATGGCGAGCATCCTCGACCAGCGTCACTTCTTCCCTGCCTATCACATGAATAAAAAACTCTGGATCAGCATCGTCCTCGATGAGACGACGCCATGGGAAAAAACGATTAAACTCCTCGATGAAAGTTTCGTTTTGGTCTCGCCGAAGAAATAATCCCTGCCAAACCTCTCTGAAATAGAAAAAAGCCCCGTGAGGAGTCTTTTTCAATTGTTCGCCATCAGAGCGTGCAGGCGGTAACGTTGCTCAACTCTTTTTTCGAATGTTTTCATATTCTTTGACCTTCTTAAAACGAGGCCCAAGGCTTCGGCGATCCGCTTACCGTAATCCTCATCGGCCAAACAGCAGCGAGTGACACGGCGTCACTTGACGTTCTTGCAAAACCCCACTCATCACCCGTGCGGCGTTACCAATCAGAAGTGCTTTCTTCTCTTCGCTCATCGCCTGAATGGAGGAGTATCGCTTCGGGAAGGCACGCCGGGCAATGGATCGGGGAGATTGCGAGCATAATCGTCGTGACCAATTCCGCAGATTCTACTCGTTTCTTCATCGCTCACGCATGTGATGTCTTGCTCCGTTGTGAAATGAAATTTGACCCAAATGCGCTTGCCTGCTTTGTTAACCAAAAAATGTGCTCGCCAAATCGATCCATGTTGCGAAGGGCGACAAGAAACCCGCGACCTGACATCGTGATGGTCGCCTAACGGAAAGCCCTAAGAAGCATCGTCCAGAAATCCTAGGTATCGTTGACGTCATTAAGTCAAGCCGCGGATATCGCGTTCAACATCAGCCACACCCCGTTCGCCCGCCGTGGTTGAAAGTCAGGCAAGCAGTCGGTCTTCCCCCCCCTTCGGAAAACCAAATCGTGAGCGTGCTTTTGCTAATGTCCTTCACGATCAGCAAGATCCGCAGGGCGTCCCATCTTTTAGCGTGCATCCGGCGCTTGGGAATGACTTCGAGTTAAGAGAACAATTTTTACAATAATATAACCATTCCAAAAATAGCCAGCATCATCCTCGAAAGAATGGCTACCGGTCTTTGTCATTGCGAGAAAGAAGGCGCAAGGAGCGCCGTTACGTGAGGAAGACTATTCATTGCACGAAAATAGGCTTATTCTAAGGAAAAAGAGGTGGCACAGATGCGAATTGGCATGATTGGGGCGGGCGGCATCGCTGGCAAATTGGCGCTGACGATCGCCGAGATGAAGGACGTCGAAAATTACGCGATTGCTTCACGAAGCTTAGAAAAAGCGAAAGAGTTCCAAAAAACCTTTCATTTTAAAAAAGCCTACGGTTCCTATGAGGAACTGCTTCAGGATCCACAGGTGGATTTAGTGTATATTGCCACGCCCCATAGCGAGCATTACGCCGAAATGGAACTTTGTCTACAATACCACAAGAGCGTCCTTTGTGAGAAAGCCTTCACTGCGAACGCCAAGCAGGCCGAGGACATCCTCTCCCGCTTTGAAAAAGAACATCTCTTTGTCACCGAAGCCATCTGGACCCGCTATCTTCCCTCCCGCAAAATCATCGATGACATCGTTTCCTCAGGAGTTCTCGGTGACATTTATCTCGTCAGCGCGAATCTCTGCTATCCGAATAAATCCCATCCGCGCCTAACTGATCCCGCTTTGGCTGGCGGGGCTCTCCTCGATATGGGAATTTATCCCCTCACATTCGCCCTCATGGTTTATCATGCGAACCCTTTGACACTCCATGCCGAGTGCAAGAAAACGGAAACCGGCGTCGACGAGGCCACTACGATGATTCTTTCTTTCCCTGGCGGCAAACAAGCGGTCCTCTTTACCGCAATGGACGGGCCAAGCGATCGGAATGGTTTTGTCTATGGCAGCAAAGGTTATCTCAAAGTCACAAATTGCAACAACCCCGAACGCTTAACTGTCTTCAACGCGAATCACGAAATAACACAAAACTATCCAATCCCAAAACAAATCAGCGGTTACGAATACGAAATCGATGAATGCCGCCGCTGTTTAGAGCAAAAACTCTGCGAATCCCCCTTCGTTTCCCACCGCGTCAGCATTGAAGTCATGCAAATGATGGATGAAATGCGAAAGCAAATCGGCATCGTCTATCCTTTTGAGAAATAAGCTTAGTCTGTGACTTCTTCGCCAAGGAAATAGAAACGGTTATGACCGTTATTTTTGGCGAGATAAAGCTGTTTGTCGGCTTCGATAAGATAATCATCGATATTTTTCTTCTCTTCAAATTGGCCGAAAAAGGCGCCGGCGCTGACAGACACATAAGGGAAGGGCGCTTCTTTGGCCGCCGGCAGTTTCGCCCCATAAACCGCTCTGACGAGGCTGAGGCCAATCTGGCGAATCTGTTTTGCGTTGACTCCGGGGAGGACGACTAAAAATTCATCACCCCCAAACCGATAGAAACAATCGCCCGAGAAAAGGCCGGCCTTCTCTACGGAATTGACGACAGATTGCAAGCAATTATCCCCCTCGATGTGGGAGAAACTATCGTTGTATTTTTTAAAGGAGTCAATGTCAAACATAATAAAGGCGATATCCGCATCAATCTCAAGATAATGGGACAGATTCTCCGCCAAATCCGAGTGGAGTGAGTGCCAGTTCTTAATGCCCGTTAACTGATCGTGAGTCGAAAGGAAGTCAAGTTTATCGTTGGCCAACTTGAGCCTTTCCGTCTTTGCTTCATCGACAAAGCTGATTGAGGAGAGATAAATCATGCCAGCGAGAAGGATGGCACCAATGAGGCCATATTGCAGAAGCAGAACGGCTTCGTTTTGCCCCGCCGCAGCAATCGTAATCACGGCTGCGAGACCGCTAAGTATCGCCAAGAGTGAGTCAAAGAGATAGGGCGAGAAAACCAAAGCGAAAATCAAAAGATAGAGATAACTCGGGCAAAAGGAGCCACGCTGCGCCGGATTCTGGGTGGCCGCAAGAAAATAAAGAGCCATCACCGTCAAAAGACAACTGGTATAGGCATCCATCGAGAGCCGAGAAAAAAGCGGTCGGCGCAATTTGAGGAAATATAGCAGAGTCCCAAAAAAAGAATAAAAGAACGAACCGCCAAAGAGAAGAAACATTGCGATGACGCTATAGAATTGATCGTCTGGGCGCATATTGAACGCGTAGTACATGATCATATAGGCCACGCTAAGCGCCATCAAAAAACAAGAGACAAACGCCATCCGATTTGCTTGGCGGATAGACAAGGAGGCTAAGGCCTCTTTGCTCTCAGAATCCGTGATTTGAAAACGATGGAGCAAACAATGGAGTTCTAGCGGCATCTCCCAAAAACGAAAAGACGCATGTCTCCCCTCGCTCTGATGTTTGCCTGAATCCATAATTGTATTTTATCGTCCTTGAGGCAAAAAAAACATCCAAGCACCTCTTTGTTTTTTAATTATAACGTTAATTGGCACGATACATAAACAAAAAACTCGGCAAAACAAAGCTGCTTTGGGATAATACCTGCAAATCACCATTCTTTTAATGCTGCTCATTTTTCTTGCAATAAGTCATCTCATCCGCCTCGTTAATAAGAAGAATCGCTGAACCTTTTCGGATTCGTGCAAATCATATTGCCGATACTGACACTCACCGCGAAACCGAGCGGTCTGGCCTGATTCTGTTGTGTTTCGAAGAGGGTTTGGTCGATTCGTGCGATGATTAAAGCAGGATCCGTCTTGTTCTAATCGACGACGAGGCGGGGCAAATGAAGATAATCCATAAAAAAGATTTTAATCGCGCAAAAACGTGACAAATGACTACGACAACTTTCTGTCAACTTATCTACTGAGTATGCGAAGAAAAAAATCGATAAGATAAAAAACGATAATGGGAACCTGGATGAACGCTCCCTTCTTCCGTGTCAGCCCTCATCCGTTCTATAATAAATAAAATGTTAAAAAGATTGCTGATCACCAACTTGGCGATTATCGAAAATATCGATGTCTCCTTCAAAGAGGGATTTACCGTTCTAACGGGCGAAACCGGAGCGGGCAAAAGCCTCGTCATCGATTCGCTTTCGCTTCTTCTCGGCGCCCGGGCCTCGAGCGAGCTGATTCGCTCGGGTGAAGAAAGCGCGCAGATCAAGGGCTTTTTCGAATTGCAAAATCCGCAATTGAGCGCAATCCTTTCTTCGCTCAACGTTCCTTTCCTCGATGGGCAAATCGCAATTGAACGAACAATTGGGAAAAGCAAAAGCACCGTCAAGGTCAACGGGGTGTCTCTCACCTTAAGCGATCTCAATAAAATCGCAAAATACTTGGCTGATATCCATAACCAATTTGATTTTGAGAAGATTCTCAACCCAGAGAACTACCTCGAAATCATCGATGGTTTTTCCTATGAGCTCACTGCTTCCTACAAAAAGGAATACCACGCCTTGCTCGAAATCTACCGCGCCCGCAATGACGAATATGACTCCTTGCTAGAGAAAAAGAAAAAGCTGGATGAGAGCCGTGACTTCTTCGAATACCAATACAAAGAATTGAAGGCGGCGGATTTAAAAGAAGGCGAAGAAGAGAGCATCGCCTCCGAGATTTCGCTGCTCACGAACTATGATAAAATTTATGCCCTTTCGCAAGAAGCTGATGAAAAAATCCATGGTGATTTCCTCGACCAACTCTATGAACTCAATACCTTGCTCGAGAAACTTTCAAGCTACCAAAACCAATACAAAGAAGCTCACGATAAACTCGATGATTCTTACTATGAAATCAAGGACACATTCGATGAGTTAAAAAAGAAGCTTGGCAACATCGATTATGACCCCTCCCGCCTCAATGATCTCGAGCAACGGGATACCGATTTGAGCGCCCTCAAACGCAAATACCGGAAAACCATCCCTGAACTCATCGCCTATCGCGACGAACTCGAAAACACGATCGGCGAGCATTCTGATTTCGAGGGGACTCTCCAGGCGAAGAAGGCCGAAGTGGATACGGCGCTAACCGCCTGCATCGAAAAGGGCAACGAATTAACCACCGTGCGGAAAAAAATTGCCAAATCCATCGAAAAAGAGCTCGAACGTAACATGGCGGATTTGCTTCTCAAAGCCGATTTCCAAGTCATTTTCCTCGATCATCCCACTCTAACAGGCGGTGCGATTCTTCGCGAAGATGGGCTTGATGAGGTGGATTTTTTAATCGAAACCAACGTCGGCGAAGGCTTAAGAAGTTTATCGAAAGTCATCTCAGGCGGCGAAGCTTCGCGCATTATGCTC
>JBAYEZ010000029.1:0-9515 GCA_041667485.1 Bacilli bacterium | reverse complement strand
CTCTGATCCGTTGTTCTGGCGATGGCGTTTTCGCAATGACAGATGAAATCTTTTCGAAGCCGATTTCTGGCATTAAAGAACGGCAGATTTTCTTTGGTCGTATTCACGATGACGGCCAAGACATCGATTTGGTCGAAGTCTTGGCTTATCCTGGCCCCAAAACGATGACGGGAGAAGATGTGGTTGAGATTTCGTGCCATGGTAGTTTGTTGATCGCCAACGAAATCATCGGTTGCTATTTGAAGCGCGGCGCCAGTTATGCAACCCGAGGCGAGTTTTCTTCCCGGGCATTTTTCAATGGGAAAATGGATTTGGTTGAAGCTGAAGCCGTCAATGATTTGATTAACGCTACCACCAAAGAAGCTAAGAATCTCTCCTTGATGTCTTTAGAGGGATCGACCAGCAAACTTGTAGTTCCCATAAAAAAATCCATCGCTGATCTTTTGGCCCTCGTTGAAGTGAATATCGATTATCCGGAATACACTGACATTGAAGAGGCCAATGAAGAAAAAATAACCCATTCGATCGATGATATTCGTCAAAGAGTTGCCGAACTCATCAAAGGCGGCGAAGAGGGCAAGATCGTCAAAGAAGGTATCAAAGTTGCCATTGTTGGAGAACCTAACGTCGGCAAATCCTCTCTGTTGAACGCAATTCTTGATGAGGAAAAGGCCATTGTCAGCGACATTCCTGGCACGACGCGCGACGTGGTCGAAGGCGACATTAATCTCAAGGGTGTCGCTTTGCATTTGCTTGATACCGCCGGGATTCGTGAGAACGCCGGAACCCTTGAAGAGATGGGGATTCAACGGAGCGAAAAAAGCATTCAGGACGCCGATGTTGTAATCCTCGTTGCCGATGCCCAAAAAGGGCTGAGTCAGGAAGACCGTCGAATTCAAGGCTTGGCCAAAGATAAGATTTTGATCACAGTTTACAACAAAAAAGATTTGATCCAAAAGAAAGAAGCGGGAAAACTCTATATTTCGGCGTTGAAGAAAGATATTCAGCCCTTGCTTGGTCAGATTTTTGATGAGCTGGGGTTGTCCGATGGCGCCTTCCAAAACCCAAGTTTGAGCAACGCGCGGGAATTGGGGCTACTTCACAAGATTGATTCTTGCCTTCTCGAAGCGAAAAATGATTGCCTTGCTCAAAAGCCGATCGACCTCGTCAGCGTGAATCTGATGGCAGCTTATAATGCGGTGCGAGAAATGCTTGGCGAAGAGGCGACCCTCGATCTTACTGACGAGATCTTCTCGCGTTTTTGTGTAGGGAAATAACATGTTAGATAGTCATTGTCATTTAAACGACGACAAGCTCTTCCCGGATCGAGTTCGCCACATCGAGGAAGCCCACCAAGCAGGTGTCCATTTGTTTTTGGTGGCGGGTTGGGATGTCGAAAGTTCTAAAAAAGCCTTGCAAATCGCCCATGAATTCGTTGATGTCTACGCCGCCATAGGCCTTCATCCCGAGAATCTCGAGGGAGCTGACGATCGCTCCTTATCGGAGATTGAAGCGTTGGCAAAAGACCCCAAAGTGGTCGCTATCGGCGAGATTGGGCTCGACTATCATTGGTATAAAGAAGAGAAAGATCACGCAAGGCAGAAAGAATGGTTTGTCAAACAAATCGATTTAGCCAATCGGCTGAATCTGCCAATCTGCATCCACGCCCGCGAAGCCACGAAAGACACTTATGATTTATTGAAAGTTCATCCTGTGAACCGAAGCGGGAATCTTCATTGTTATTCCGGCTCGACCGAGATGATGCCCTCATTTGCCAAACTCGGATTCTATTTCGGCTTTGATGGCCCAATTACATACAAAAATTCTCTGGTCCCCAAAGCGAACGTTAAAGCTTGTCCGGCCGATCGCCTTTTGAGCGAGACGGATTCGCCGTATTTGACTCCGGTCCCATTCCGTGGCGAAATAAATGCACCGAAGTTTATTCCCGAAATCGTGAAAGAAATGGCGGTTTTGCGGGGAATTTCACTTCAAGAAATTGACAAAGAAATTGACCAGAATTTTCGGTCATTATTTCACGTGGAACAATAATATGGATAAGTATCCCGCCCTTATTGTCGTCGAAGGAAAAACCGATAAAGACCTTATCGAAAGTTTTCTTGATGCCGATATCGTTATCACCAATGGATCAGATGTTTCACGTGGAACAATTGATTTTATTAGAAAGGCTTCTGAGGTTCGCAGCGTTGTCGTCTTGACTGATCCCGATGCTCCCGGCAAAAGAATTCGCGATCTCCTTGATGAACACATCCCGGGATTGCTCCACGCTTTTATTCCAAAAGAAAAGGCGATTAAACACCATAAAGTCGGGGTGGCTGAATCCTCGAAAGACGTCATCCTCGAAGCCTTAGCTAATCTCGTTCCTTCCTCCGCTCGGCCTGATTCCACCATAACCAGCGATGATCTTTATGAGCTCGGTTTGCTTGGGCGGGATAATTCTGTGCAAATCCGCCACCAAGTGGAACTGAAACTTCATCTAGGCCACACGAACGGCAAGTCGCTTCTGAAACGATGCAAGGCGCTTGGACTGGTTCGACAGGATTTGGAGGATGCCATTCATGGATGAGGAGCATTATTTTGAGAAAGTCGCCGAGTATAAGCTTTTGGCCAAGCATGAAATCGGTCAAAACTTTTTGGTGGATATCGAAGTCGCGAAACGAATTGTCGCCTCAGCTGAGCTCCAACCTTCCGATCGCATTTTAGAGATTGGATCTGGTGCCGGTTCTCTCTCGTATTTTATCGATAAAAGCGGGGCTGAGTCGGATCTTATTGATATCGATGAGGCTTTGGTTCTTAAACTGCAGGACGACTTTAAAGACAATCCCAAAACCCATCCCCAAATCGGCAATATCATGCGTTGGGAACTTCGTCCATACAGTAAGATCATTGGCAATTTGCCTTACTACATCACCTCAGCGATTGTAGAAAAGATTTTGCTCGAAGCCTCTTCTGCTGAACTGGCAGTTCTTATGGTTCAAAAAGAAGTGATTGCCCGCCTTAGTGCCAAGGTGGGATCGGAAGACTACGGCCCTCTTCCTATTCTTTTGCAATTCCGAGCGAGTTTTGCCAGGGTTTTCAACGTAGCACGCACAGCTTTCTCGCCCACCCCTCATGTGGATTCTTCCGTTTTCTTACTTCGCTTTAAGAACGGAGTTTCCCTTAAGGAAGCCGGCGAACTCTATTCTTTCGTTTCACAACTTTTTCTCCATCGGCGTAAAACCATTTTGAACAACCTAACCACGGTGACAAAAGATAGCGTTGCGGCCAAAGAACTCTTGTTTCAAGCCGGAATCGAGCCAACCCGGCGTCCTGAGGAACTTTCGTTGTCGGAGTTTATAAAACTCCGTTCTCAATTGCATTGAGAAACGAACCTAGTAAAATCTATTCGCACTTATGTTATTTCAAAAGAACAGCCTAGTCGTTAAGTCGCATGCAAAAATCAACGTCTCCTTGCGCGTTCTCTCGAAAAGGGACGATGGCTATCACAATCTTGAAATGGTGAACCTCCCTTTGGAGCTTCATGACGTCATTGAAATCGAGCGGATGCACGCGCCCGATACCTATGTAACCTGTGACGATATTGCTCTTTCTAGTGCTCATCACAACCTTTGCGCCAAAGCGGTTGAAGCGATGCGAAACGAATTTGGTTTCAAAGATAACTTTGATATTTCGATCCACAAAGAGATTCCCTTTGCTGCTGGTTTGGGCGGCGGGTCCTCGAATGCGGCAGCCGTCATGAGCGCCCTTGTTTTTTTGCTCCATTTAAAAACAACGGCGGAACAACTTAACAAAGTTGCTCTCTCTATTGGCGCCGATGTTCCTTTTTTCATGATGAACAAGCCCGCTTTGGTGACGGGGATCGGGGAGAAGATTGAAGTTATCCCAGTCAAAAAAAGTTATAATTGCCTTATCGTCAAGCCCCAGGCGGGCCTCAGCACAGCCGATGTGTTTGCGATTGCGGACAAATTCGAATCGGTCGCAATCGATACACCGAATGTTGTTAAAGCACTCGCGAATGGGGACGACGAACTTTTAGCAAAAAGCATTGGCAACGACCTTTGTTTGCCTGCTATCAGTTTATTGCCGGAAGTTGGGAAGATTGTCGATAGTTTGCGCTCAGACGGGGTATCTCTTGTCTGCATGAGCGGCAGCGGATCATCGGTCTACGCCCTTTCAAGCGATTCTAAAATCCTTGCAAAAGCTGCCCGGAAATATTTGGGACTCGGCTATATCGTTCGCCTAACAAAAACCATGATGTAAAAACGAGGGAGGAATAAACCATGGATAAGTACGCTATTATTTTGGCCGCAGGAAAAGGGACGCGCATGAAGAGCAGGCGGGAGGACATCTCGAAAGTTTCTTTCCCGATTCTTGGCCGTCCGCTCGTCAAGTATGTGATTGAGGCGCTTAAGCCGCTTGGTTTGGCCGAGATGATTGCCGTCATCGGTTTTGGTGGCGCAACTTCCGAAGCCATTGTGAAAGAGGATGCCAAAGTCGTTTGGCAGAAAGAACAAAAAGGTTCTGGTCACGCCGTGATGATGGCGGCGCCTTTGCTCGAAGGCGAAGAAGGCGAGACCATCGTTTGCTGCGGCGACACCCCGTTATTGACTACTGAAACTTTGAAAGCTCTCTTTGAGAGCCATGAAAATGAGCATAATTCTCTGACCATCATGACTTCGATTCTCGAAGATCCGACCGGTTATGGCCGCATCGTCAAAAAGAATGGGCTTGTTCAGCGTATTGTCGAACAAAAAGACGCAAGTGAGGAGGAGAGAAAAATCACCGAAGTAAACGCCGGTGTCTACGTCTTCGACAACAGGGAGCTCTTCGAGGCGCTCCATCACATCACAACCAACAACGCTGCCGGTGAATATTACTTGACGGATGTGATTGGCCTCTTTGTTAAAAAAGGACTTAAGGTTGGCTCCTATGCCGTGAAGGATGTCGAAGAAACCTTAGGTGTCAATGACCGCTATCAATTGAGCGTTGCTGCGAAAATTATTCAGCACCGCCTCAATAAAGCTTTGATGATTTCTGGCGTCAGCATTGAGGATCCGGATAGCACCTATGTTGCTCCGGGCGTCAAAGTTGGCCAAGACACCATCATCCGCCCCGGTACTTTCTTAATGGGAAGTACCACGATTGGCGAAGGGAACATCATCGGCCCGAACTGTTTTTTCGAAAACGTCAGCGTCGGTGACAATAATGAGATTATTTATTCTCATTTGGTCGATACCATCGTTGGCGACGCCACGACTCTTGGACCCTATCTTCGCACCCGCAAGGGCGTGAAGATTCGCAATAAAGCTCACATCGGTAACTTCAACGAATTAAAAAATGTCGATTTCGGTGAAGGCTCGAAGGCCGCCCACCTCTCTTATTTGGGTGATGCAACGATCGGGTCGGGCGTCAACATTGGCTGTGGCACTATCATTGCGAATTATGATGGGGTCAACAAATTCCATAGTGACATCGGCAATAACGCCTTTGTCGGATCGGGGTCGACGATTATTTCCCCCGTTAAAGTTGGCGATGGCGCCTTTATTGCAGCCGGCAGCACCATCAACAAAGACATTGCGCCGGGCGATATGGCGATTGCCCGGGCTCGACAAGAGAACAAGCCTGGCTACGCTAAGGTTCTCCACGCCAAATCTTTGGCGAAGAAGAATGCGAAATAGTTTCTGAATTTGAAGAAAAAACAGTTCGGTCTTGAATAGGGGTCCGTGCTGTTTTTCTTTTTGGGATAGAAGTAAGAACAAATCAGAAAACCATTTAGACAAATTATCTAATAATCAACGTAAAACCCCAATATTTATGGATTTCTTTTTCTCTTTTTTAGATTTTAGTGAGGCTGGTGAAAAAAGGTGCTACTCTAAATTCAGAGGTACATAACCATGGATTGGATGAACGTCTATGGCCACAACATCTACATCGACGACTCTCTCGTCGGTTATATCTCCTCGAACGGGGAGGGCGGGGCAATCCTCTTTATTTCAGGCCATAAGTTTGCTCAACTTGATGAGCAAGGCAAGATTAGCATCAACGGCATGCCGGTCGGCTACATTGATGATGGCGGCGACGTTTATCTTCACGAACGTTATGTGGGCGAAGTGGATGCGAGCAACGACGTTCGTTTTTATGGAACAAAATTGAAGACGAATTAGTAGATAGTTTTGATGGCGATCGGGATCGCGCTATCTTGTGTTTGTGTTAAAGCCGATGCTTTGGATAAAGATCGGCTTTTTTGTCCGAGAGGGGCGTGTGCCTAAAGCGAATAAAGAATAACCAACGCTTTCTGGTGAGAGATTTCTTCTTCTTTTTCATGGATTTGTTGGCGGGCGTCATCATCTTTCTTTTTCAGTTCATCGACAGCGTCTTTGCGTTCGAGGAGGCTATTGCGTTCGAAGTA
This sequence comes from Bacilli bacterium, assembly GCA_041667485.1. Lineage (GTDB taxonomy): Bacteria > Bacillota_I > Bacilli_A > RFN20 > CAG-826 > UBA4951. Next base: position 3,088 of record JBAYEZ010000029.1, on the reverse strand, counting down.
CAGGTTCTGCAGTCCATCATAAGCAATCGAGTCGTTGGGCGAAGGGTTGATGAAAGAATGGCTGTCCCCAAAATCCGAAAAAGCGGGCAAATTGGGGAAGAGTGTTTGCTGGAACTTGATGGTTTCCGCCGGGGTTTGAATCGGCGTTTCGTTGGGTTGATCCGGCTTTTCTAAGAGGGTTTTGTCATCGCGTTTGATGATTTTTTTGCAGCCAAAGGCTGTTTGTTCTTCGCCGAAAACTCGAACACTCTCCGCCATGGCTATAAATGTGATCGCTTCATAATGGGGCATGCTGATACCTTCCCTAAGAAAGGTGAGGTTCTGTCTCAGGGGAGAAAAAGAGGCTTTATCTTGTTTTCCTCGACCTTCTCTTGAAAAGAAGCCTACCCTCGATATGATTATCTTTGGTATCAAAATCTCTACGATCCCCGGGGGATAGACCATGATTAAATACGAATATCGGAGTTTTCTCGTTAAAAACGGAACCGAAGACGCTAAAGCGGAATATCAGCAAGTTTTCGGTTACAAACTCGTTAGTTGCTCCTATTCGTTGGGCGGTGTTCGTATGACTTTTAAGCGGGATCTCACTTCGCCTCTTTATCCTTTATGGCGCCGGGAAGAAAAACTTCATTATCATCTTCTCAACGACGAAAGCGAAATCCAAAAAGAGATTAATTATGTTCACCGGAAGGTCGCTTTCCCCAGCGTCTTGGCCTTCATCTTTTGGCTCATTATGCTGGTTTCGTTGGGTGTTTTGATTTGGATGATTTTCGTTAAGGCCAATCAAGCTAGCGCGATTGAAGGCAGTGACTATTTCTTAGTCGTATCCATTCTGACCTTTGTTACCGCTTTGATCATCTATGTGGTTCTGGTGGTATCTCACCATGCGAAATGGGTTGGCCTGCGAAGAAAATTGGAAGAAGACCGATGGCAAATCGCCAAGATTAGCCGCCAATTCCTTGAAGATTTAGCAAAGAGCAACAAGGTTCCCGAAGTTCCGTTTGATCAGATTCGTGCGATCGAAGAGCGGGATAAACTCGGCCCTTTCGCCAATAAAGAGAAGTAATCGCTAAACTCCGCCTCCGAAACGGAGCTTTTTGAAATAAAAAAGTGGGACGTCTTCAAGAGAAGGCAACTCCCACTATTTAGGAATTGGAACGAAAGATCAACGAGTGTAGCTGACGTCTTCGGCTTCCGGCTCGCCGTTATCTTGTTCAACCGCAAGCTCTTCTTCTTCATTCGAAGCCTCTTCCCAAGTGCCTAAGAAATTGTAGTTGTTGAATAATTTATCGTTCATTGTTTTTTCTCCTTTAACTCATGATCTCCCTCTTTGGGAGCACACTACAATACATTGAAATTTCGGTAATGGTAGGGGTGAGGATTGTGATAGCGTTTTCAGAAAGCGTTTACTTAAGAAAAAAATAGTATTTATCGAATATTTATCCGTTTAGTAATCATTTCGTTTTCATCCTTTTACAAAACTTTCTTTTTCCCGTTGGCACATAAAATAGAAAAAATGAAGTCAAATAGTCTATTTCCGATGAAACCGGAAAGAAGCATTCTTTACTATATCAATTTAAAAAGATTGGATAAGTTTGCAAGAGTTAGGACCGAAATGCAGGTTGGTTCGAACAAGGGTGCGACTTCTGCTTTTTCCTGTTCGTCATAAACGACGTAATCTGTTGCCTCTTTAAGATAACGGACAATTAAACCCGAACGATTAGCGATCTGGTTTGCGGTTAAAAGAAGAGTTTTAACGTCTTGCCGTGTTAAAGAAGAAAACAGGAAACGGCGCCCTTCAAGGCCATGGCTTGGCGCTTCGGGATCCGAATAGCCAATGAACTCATAAAAGATTCGCATATTGTCTCGAAACTCACCGTCATAAGGCAATCCCAAATCGCGAGCGCTTGGTTTGGCTATCTGCTCTTGGAGGGAAAATAAATCCGTCGTATCTTTGCAAGTCGGGAACGTTAAAAGCAAATTCGAGAGGGAATACCCCGTTTGGTTGACGATCTTTTTTAAAAGCAACATGCTCATTTTGGCATCGTCGCTTGACTGGTGTTCAGCGTAGTCATCGAAAGGCACTTCTAAGTCTTTTAACGCATCCTCCAAAGAAGGGCTGCGATTCCACTTGCGATAGAGGCGATAAATATCCTGAATATCGTAGAAGGTGAACTTGGGCAAAGCCTGGTGGTAGCGGTGGCACTCCGAAAAGAGAAAGCCGACATCATTTTCGACGGCATAGCCAAAGACCGTGGTATCGGAATCCCCTAGTAAGGCCGAAATTTGAGGGAAGACCCCGTCGAATTTCGGGGCATGCTGAAATCGAATCGGGGTATAAGCCAAATCGATGCTGTTGCTCCCGACCCCGAGTACGTGGGGGTCAAAAGGGGCGTCCGGATTGATGATGAGATCTTTTTCTTCGATCGTCTTAAAGGCCTCGTCTGTTAATGCATAGCCAAAAGAGCAAATTTTGCCTTCGTGGCTATAGCAATTGGCACATTCACAATCAAAGAAAAGATAACGCATATTGTTATTATGGCACCAATGGTCTTGCTTGGGTGAGGCACCTTGCTTAATGATTGAGGAGCAATCGTGAGAATTATGCAATTATGAAAGTTGCAGTGGTTTGATTGGGCACGGGGGATCGGCAGTGGCAAAACCCGCCCGATTGAAGAAAAAGGACGTTCTTTATTCTGTAGAAAACCCATGCTTTTATTCGGCAAAGGCCTTACACGACGAAGGAAACTATGTAGAAACCGTTGGGGCTGCGGCGTGCTCGAAAGAATTGCGAAGCGGCTCGAGTGGAGCGGATATTATCTATGTTGCCGGCAAAAATACAACAGATCCCCTTAACCATCTGAAAGCTATGGGATTCGTTCGTTTGCTAACCGAAACTCTTGATACATGCGGGAACCTTACTATTGCCGGCTTCTCTGCGGGCATCAGCGTGTGGCATGAATGTTTCGATGCCGATTGCAATATTTTATCCGGCGTCACAGACCGAACGGTTTTTCCCTACCTTGATTATTTCCCGGTCATTTTCAACCTCCATGGACAAGGCGAGATGAAAGCGGGCTTTCTTTCG
>JBAYEZ010000028.1:0-9685 GCA_041667485.1 Bacilli bacterium | reverse complement strand
TGCTTCCTTTTTTGCGCCTTACTATAATTGAGCACGCCGCGGGAATGGCGGAATTGGTATACGCGCACGTTTGAGGGGCGTGTGGGGTAACCCATGTGAGTTCAACTCTCATTTCCCGCACCACTGGACTAAAAACCCCGATGAACTCGGGGTTTTATTTTTGATTATATATAAATTGTATACTTGGTATAATAAAACGATTAGATACCTAATGATTAACGAAAGCAGCAAATTGGAATTCGACAAAAGCGGAAGATACGCGATCGGGCGTCATCGGTTCATGGACTTTGATTCTTCGTTAAATGGCCGGAATCATTATCACGTTTTTGAAAGGTATTTTGATCCCGTAACATCTCAAAACGTCTGGGGGGAATCAAAGACAGGCCTTGACCGAAAAACTCATTCGTTCTTTGGACTTATGTATCTGAGGCCTGTGGATGGGCGGGTATGCCAAAGATGTTTCCGACAAACCCCTGAGATATGAGCAAGCGAAAAATAACGGTCGGCGACGTTGTTTACCGCCCCTCAAACAAAAAGCTGAGGTCTTTCGATGACGCAACGGATTCTCTTTTGATGATTGTGGGGGAGGTCGACTCTTACCCATTTAAAACAGAAAGAATTAGGCGGTACCTCCTCAAAAACGGCTACGCATTCGTCGTGATGTCCCTCGGGGAGGATTGTGGAGAGGCCATTCTATTCGGCGAAGATTATGTGAAAAATTTTGAAATTAGGTCGTATCGAGGAAAAGAATACCGCGAAAACGCTTTGGCCGCTCGGAAGAAGCTTCTAGACGTTTTGGCTGGCTCAAATGTTCGAAAACTGTTGGGCGGGCTCGCCCCAAAAGGACTGGTTTCGGCGCCGGAAAAACTTCCTGATTTCCGAGTCGGCGATTTCGTAATTCTTGGCAACTTCCATGAGTGCTCTTTCATCGTGACTCGAAACTGTTCTGCAGGCTTTGTTGTGGTCGCATCCTTTAACGCCGTTTCAGGGGAGCCTTTTCGGGAATACCGTGTAAAAAAACGCTTCTTTTCTATTCTTCCTCCAGATCGACGATTGAGCAGATTGTCTCAGGAAGGCATTTTGGACCTGTTAATCAAGAAAGGCTTTTTTGAAAAGAGAAATGGAAAAATTTCTTTTATTGAGCATGATGGGAAGCGAATTCTAGAGTTTGGCCTTCCCGAAGACGATTTCCCTATTTCAGCCATAGATTAAGGGCCCTTTTTGCGAATCTTATGGCGATGAAAAACATTTTGGAAGGATCCTTAGAATTAAGTTCGGAGTAATTCTATAAGCGTTCTTTCGTTTCGCCGTGATTTCCAAGGAATTCGCTTCCTAAAAAGGAAGGTGCAGGTTGATAGTTCCTTTTTTCGCCTGAGTGATTAAGGCATTAATTATCTAGGCATCGAAACCCAAGGTGGAGGCGCCCCCCCTGCCTTTCGAAGCGGATGCTAAATGTACAACTAGGGCCCAATGAAGAATCGATGTTGCCCCGAATTGCAAATTCTATTGATTTTCTATTTATTTATTGCCGAAGCGCGGAAACCCCGCGTTCAGAGAAAGCACGATGCGACGACCTTTCTTCCGAAAACGACCCGATGGGGCCTGAGAAAAAACGATTTGAAACGAATTGAAACGTCGTGGAACGCCCCTTCCTATGGCCTGAAATAAAGAGTCACATGATGTAACTAAAATCCACGCCCCTATTCAGCATGGGCAAGTCGCTGAACCTGGTTTGTTTTACGCTATTGGCGGCCGCCGAAGCGAAGAAAATGGTCCCCGGCAGCCTGCTAAAAACATCATCGTCACTGTTAATGTTCTTTTTTGAAAGTTTGAGAATATCTATTGCAACTTCGCCAATGGATGCCTTCCCTCCGACGGTTCAAGGCTAGAAAAAAAGTTTTTGAGGCCTTTGATTCCCTCCGTCGTTAATGGGTTCTCTATTTTTTGCCAAAAAAGGAAAATTAGAGCAGAATCCACAACAAGGTGCAATAAAATGTCAAAAAATACGAGGCCATATTTATGAAAGATAAAAATCATATGGAGGAAATTCGGCATTGCTCGCATTGTGAGCGTGAATTCTAGATAGCATAGCCCCTTATAGAAGCTGTGAGGCACGGGCGGGCCCAATGGGGCGGTGCTTTTGTCCATAACCTTATTGTCATACGGCCTTTTTTTCTTAAGGAAAAAGCATATATGCGATAAAGGGCACGGGCGGGCAGCGGGCACCGTGCTTTCTTCCCAGCGGTTTCCAAAAGCCTTTGCCCCAACGGCAAAGAAGGGAAGCCCGGCCTCCCGACATCCGTCTCTCAGGCCTCCCCCTGCCATCCGCCAGCAACCCGGACGGCCGGATGCCGGAATGCCAAGGCTTAGCCATCAAACAAATCAAATCGGAAAGCCTGTTCGCAAGGATTGGCAAATCCGCCCAAGCATCCGTAAAAGGTTCCGTTGATAACCAAAAGATGAATGTCGTTCTTTTGAGGGATATTTCATCGCTAGTCGAAAATAAGGCAGACTTTGTTTTTTAAAGACAGACTCAGCATTGCTCAGAGAAAAAAGCTTTGACTCGCGAATCACAACCCCAGTCCGGTTGGCAGGTGGACGGAAACGAGTCCGCCGAAGTTTCGGGTTACGACTTGAATTTTTCGTCCAATAATAAAGATGAATATAAGGAGGAAGACTATGAAGAACCGTCTGTTTTTGCGAACCATCCTGCCGCTCCTCGCGGTAGGAATGACCTCGTGCGCCGCGTCACCCGCCGCCTCAGAGACACCCTCGGAGTCCCAACCCTCCGTCAGTCTGCCCGGCGAGCCGATAGCGCTTTCTACCGTCCTCTCGGACGAAAGCTGCCCCTATTTCACGCAGACGGCCCTTTTCTCGGACGCTGACGGCCTCAGAGCCGCCAAGACCAACGACTGTTTGAAAACGGCCTTCGAGGAGATAAACGACGGTCCTTTCTTCAAAACGAATTCTCTCCTCGTGACCGTCTTCAAGCACTCGTCAAGCGAGACTGGTATCGCCTTCGCGAAGGCATTTAACGACGGCGGGCGAATCAGCCTCGCATTCGACGTTTCGTCAACGGAGCGCTGCGACACCGACCTCCGCTACTACCTCTTTGGCTTCTCCCTCGCGAAAGGGGAACTCCCCGACGGCTCCTCGTTCGATACCGTGGCATTCAACTCCCTGACGGGAGAATTGGGAAGTTTTTACTACAAATAAAGGGAAAATGCAATAACGTCATTATTCCCGTTTTGAAAATGGCAAAGCATCAAGGGAACTATTCTCATGACTGATCGCGGAAAGGCATCGCACGCAATTCGCCTCTATCCAAACTAGAAAAACTCGGCAATCCCAATTGTGCATAATCCGGCGATAAAAAGACCGTTGACGCGCAAAGCCGGCGCAAGGATCCGCAAGCCCGCGCAAATACCCGCAAGAGGCTGGATCATTCCCATTTCAAGCACCAAACACCAAAATGACCCGAGAAATCGGGTCTTTTTTATACCCTTATGCTATACTGCCCCTATGGAAAAATACCAAGACATCAACGCGAAAACCATCACGGGATGGATCAAAGATGGTTGGGAATGGGGTAAGCCTATCAGCCACGCCACATTCGTAAAAGCGAAAAAAGGCGAGTGGGATGTAGTTTTGACCCCGACGAAGGCCGTGCCCCATCCGTGGTTTGGCGACCTCAAGGGCAAACGGGTGCTTGGCTTAGCCTCGGGCGGCGGCCAGCAAATGCCGATTTTTGTCGCTCTAGGCGGGATTTGCACAGTTTTTGATTACACTCCAGCCCAGCTTGAGAGCGAGCGGATCGTCGCGAAACGCGAACATTACGACATCGCGATCATCCAAGGGGACATGACGAAGCCACTACCCTTTGCCGATGGCGCGTTCGACTTGATTTTCTTTCCGGTCTCTAACGTCTATATCGAAGAGGCAAAACCTGTTTTTAAAGAATGTTTCCGCATCCTCGCTCCTCAAGGCCGGCTCCTTTCGGGTCTCGACAATGGCGTTAATTTCATTACCGATGACAACGAAAAAGAAATCATCAATTCGTTTCCTTTCAACCCGTTGAAGAATCCCGAGCAGCGCGAACAACTTGCCAAATCGGATAGCGGGATTCAATTCTCCCATACTCTCGAAGAGCAAATCGGCGGCCAGCTTGAAGCCGGCTTCCTCCTCAAAGAACTCTACGAAGACACCAATGGAACTGGGCGGCTATCTGAACTCCATATCCCCTCTTTCTTCGCCACCCTCGCCCTCAAGCCTTGAACCCTTTCTTCCCTCAAATGCGTTTTCGTTTATAATAAGAAAGATGAGAAATGCTCTGCTTCCTGTCGGCCGACTGGGCAGCGAGAATCCTTTGATGGATTATCTTTCTTCATTCTTCAAAGGCCAGGGTAGTCTCCCCGTCCTTTTTGCGAAAGAATCCCCTGCAAAATCCCTTTCAAATGAGGGCTCCTATCACTTAATCATCAACGAGAAAGGCATCCGCATCAGCGGGAATCGCCCTAATGCTTTTGCCTCTTTGCTCCGCCTTATCGTCACCAAAGATGATCAGACCTACCTCCCCGTCGTCGAACAAGAGGACGAACCGCTCTATCCTTGGCGGGGCGTCTTGCTCGATGAAGCCCGCCATTATTTCGGCAAGGCCGAGGTCAAACGTCTTTTAGACCAAATGTTTCTCCTCCGCTACAACGTCCTCCACTGGCATCTCTCCGATGACCAAGGCTTCCGCCTTTCCTTAAAGAACTACCCCGACCTTCTCGGCGCCACCTCGCGGGAAGACACCTACGAAGGCTGGGCGTTAGGCAAGCCGAAGAAAGTGATGGGCCCCTACCGATTTGCCTATACGGAGGAAGATATCGCCGAGATTCTCTCTTACGCGAAAAACCGTGGCATTGAAATCGTCCCAGAAATCGATGTGCCAGGCCATCTGAGCGCCATTCTCTCGGCCCATCCGGAATTCAGCTGCGGAAAAACGCCATTCCCCGTCAGCGACCATTTTGGCGTTCATTCGGCCACGCTTTGCTTGGGAAATCCTGCCGCCCGGGCTTATCTCGTTGGCTTAATCGACGAGGTGGCTCGTCTTTTTAAGGCCAAGCATTTCCATTTGGGTTTTGACGAAATCAAGACCGAAGCCATGAAACGATGCCCCGCGTGCCAACAGCGGATTCGTTCTTCCGGATTAAAAAACGAGCAAGATCTTATTCAGAGTTTCCAAAAAGAGCTGGCCGCCCATCTTCGAAGCCGGAGCATCGTCCCCTTATTTTGGAACGATGGGCTGAAAGAAAAAGAAGAAGATGGAATCGTCGAGGTCTGGACCCTCCTGAAGCCAGGCGAAAAAGCACGGGCCCTCCGCCAAATCAATCATGGTCAAAAAACCATCATCTCGCCTTTCTTCTCGACTTACGCCTCAAACGCCTACGCGATGATGCCTTTGCGAAAGAGTTTTGCCTTCGACCCTTGCCTCAAGGGGATCAAGCGCAAAGAGAACGTCCTCGGCGGGGAAGTCAGCTATTGGAGCGAATACGGCACAAGCGCCGATAAGTTCCATTTCGAATTCGATGTTCGCTCCGCCATTCTCGCCGCCACCTTCTGGGGCGAAAAGAAAGGCTCGTACAAACAATTCATGGGCGATTTACAGGCAAAATCACGTTTCTATTTCGGAAGAGATGTCCGAATTGACGAAGCGTTGATGAACCCGCGCGGACTTAAGCGCTGCCTTCAGCTTCGCCATTACTTCCATGACGTCGATAGCGAATATCGGAAGTACCAATTATGAATGGGATTTTGATTCGTCCTGCCACCATCGCCGATCTGCCCGAGGTCCGGCGCATTTGCCGTCTCACCTGCACCGATCCCAATCTCTTAGCTAAGCCCAAGACCCTCTATCTCCTCTATGCCGATTATTACCTCAACGAGGAGCAAGGCCATTGTTTTGTCGCCACCGATCAAGGTCAAGTCGTCGGCTACATCCTTTCATCGCTTTCGGACAAAGCTTTCGCTCGGGCAATGAAAGAACGCTATCTCCCCTTGTTGAAGAAGAGCGACCCCCGCTTCTATCGCCTCCATAAAGCCTATCTTTTCGCCAGCCATTTCTGGCATCGCTATCCCGCCCATCTCCACATCGACATCGATCCCGCCTATCAGCATCGGGGCATCGGGACGCGGCTGATGGAGAATCTCATCGCTACTCTCCGACTCAACCACATCAAAGGCGTTGCGCTTTCCGTCAACAAATCCCACTCGAATGCCGTCGCCTTTTACCGCAAAGAGGGCTTTAAGACTTTGCTCAATTGGCCCGGCGCCTACGTCCTCGGCAAAAAACTCTAACCTTTTTCCTATCTTTGAACGGAAAGACATGCTATATTTCTTCGCGTTATGGCCCTGCTGGAATTGCAAAACATCGAGTTCAATTATTCCGATAAAGAACTCTACAAATCGGTCTCCATGAGAATCAACAACGGGGAACACTGCACCCTCGTCGGCGTCAATGGCTCGGGCAAGACCACTCTTTTGAATATGATCGTCGGCCAGATCAGACCGGATCAAGGCAAGGTAATCTGGACGAATGGGGTAACCTTTTCCTATTTGGACCAGCAACTCAAGGTTCAGCAAGATATGCCCGTCGAACAATACCTCTATGGTGTGTATCAAACGCTTTTCGATGAAGAAAAGCAGATACAGGATCTTTATCAAAAAGCAGGCGAAGATGCCGAAAATTTTGAAAAGATCCTTGCAAAAGCCCAACGGTTGCAAGATGACCTCGACAAAAACAACTTCTATGGCCTCCAAGAAAAAGTAGGCCGTTTGACCGATGGGCTTGGCTTCGACAAAGCCCAACTGAGCGTCCCGCTTCACCAGCTTTCAAGCGGACAACGAGAAAAGGCCTACCTCGCCAAGATGCTGCTCGAAGAACGGGATGTCCTCGTCATGGATGAACCAACCAACTTCCTCGATCAGCTTCAGGTGACTTGGCTCGCCGATTATCTCATCGCCTATCCCAAGGCTTTCCTCGTCGTCTCCCACGATCAGGAATTCCTCAAGAAAATCGCCAACGTCGTCTTCGTCCTCGAAAATCAGACCCTGACCCGCTACAAAGGCGACTACCAGTATTTCTTAACCCAGCACGCCCTCGACAAAGAGCAATACGAAAAGAACTACGAAGCCCAGCAGCGTTACATCAAGAAAGAAGAAACCTTCATCGCCAAGCACATCGTGCGAGCCACCTCCTCGAAAGCCGCCAAGAGCCACCGGGCCCGTCTCTCCCATCTCGAAGTGCTCGATGAGCCAAGCAAAGAAGAAGGCCGAGTGTACTTCTCCTTCCCTTTTACCCACAATGTGGGCGAAAAACCTCTCCAAGTCGAAGAGCTTTCGATCGGCTATGATCATCCGCTTCTCGATCCGATCACCTTCTTGCTTCTCCAAGGCGAAAAAATCGCCATCCTTGGCCAAAATGGCGTCGGCAAAACCACGTTTTTGAAGACGGTGCTCGGGGTGATCCCCGCTTTAGGCGGCAGTTTCCGCTGGCTCGAAGGAACGACGATCAACTATTACAACCAAGACGAGAAAATCGATCTCTCGCTGACGCCGTTCGCATACGTCCACAGCATCTATCCGAACTTGACCAACACCGAAATTCGCTCCGCCTTAGGCGCCGTCGGGGTCCGCAAAGACCTTGCCATCCGGCCAATGAGCGAGCTTTCTGGGGGCGAAGTCACCAAGAGTCGCTTCGCCATCATGACGTTGAAAAAGAGCAACTTCCTCGTCTTCGATGAGCCGACAAACCACCTCGATCAAAAAGCCAAGGACGCGCTCTTTGATGCCATCGAACGCTACCAAGGCGGCGTCATCATCGTCAGCCACGAAAAAGATTTCTATGATGGCCTCGTCGATTATGAATTGTTCTTTTAAGCTAAACGTTGTCTTTTTCGGAAACCGAAAATCCAAGTGAGCCAACGATAAACGAAGCGTTTCCGCCAATACTCATAGCCATTGAGATCGGTATTATAAGCAGCGACGATGCGGTGATAGTTGTTTTCCAAGTCTTTCAGCGAGTTCGTGTAGGAAATAGAATCCTGATGGCGCAAGATGTAGCGTTCTTCCTCGGCTAGAAGAGCAAGGCGGCGCTGAAAGTCATTGAGGGCGGTGGCGATCGTCATCACTTCCTCTTCGCTTTTCGCCTCGGTCGGAAGGGCGGCAACTTTTTTTTTAGCGGTTTTGATTTCAGGGGAAATCGGCAGTTTCGCTTTCAGATAAAGGTCGTAGAGCGAGAGCAAAATCTCTTTCTTTTCAGCAAAAAGAACTGACAAAGCAACAAGCCGTTTGCGGAGTTTATCACGAAAATCAAAAAGCACGATAATCGAATAAATCGCGAAAAAAACATAGACGAGGGCAACCAGGGCTAAGATCCATACCAGCACTTGAATTCCGGGGTTATCCATGCGCCTATTTTAGAAGAGGCGAGGCCAAAGGGCAAATATAGGAACGCAAAATGGGCTATTTGACGAGATGAAATAAGGGGTTTACACTAGAAAGCCCGGGAGAAACAGGGCGGAAAAACATGAGCAAAAAACCGATTGTTGCCATCCTCTATGATTTTGATTCCACTTTAGCGACCTCCGATATGCAGAATTTCGGTTTCATTCCTTCGCTCGGGATGACGCCCGCGGAATTTTGGGGCAAGACCACCGAATTCTCCAACAAATCCGGCGTGGAACGCACTTTGTCGTATCTTTATATGATGTGCTACATGACGAAACAAAAGGGAATCAAAATGACCCGCGAATGGCTGGCCGAGCAAGGCAAGTCCATCGAATTCTTCCCTGGCGTTCTCACCTGGTTCAAGCGAATCAATGACTTTGGTGAAAGTTGCGGCGTCAAAGTCGAGCACTATCTGATTTCTTCGGGCAACAAAGAGATCGTCGATGGCTGCCCGATCGCCAAAGAGTTCAAAGTCGTCTACGCTTGCGAGTTCCTCTTCGATGAGGTCACCAAGGAGCCGATTTGGCCGAAACTCGCGATCAACTACACCCAAAAAACCCAATACTTCTTCCGCATTTCCAAAGGCGTCTACGACGCGACCGATGATGCGGGGGTAAACGAAAAACGTCCCGATCGCCGCGTCCCCTATAGCAACATCGTCTACATCGGCGACGGAATGACCGACATCCCCGCCATGATCATCGCAAAGAACAATGGCGGCAAATCGATCGCCGTCTATCCGCGCGGCAAAGAAGAGAAAGTCCACGACCTCTACCAAGACGGTCGGGTCAACTACGTTTGCCCCGCCGATTATCGGACTGGAATGGAATTAGAGAAAGTTCTCCAACTCATTATCCAAGGCGTCGCCATCAACGAACGTTTGGGCCTTCGCGAAAACCACGATAAGCCTGCCAATTGAACCCTTGGCCCGAAATTTGCTTCGGGCTTTTTTGTATAGAAGGGCAAAAAGCGACCCTGAGCGTTCGCTAGCGTTTGATTGAAGAAGCAAGGGTGAATATAATCAAAGATTATGAAGGGCATGATTTTTCTTAGCCTGCCGGGACCCGCTTACCCTTTCGTCTTTTTTGCGCTGGCCTTTTTGTTCATCGTGCTTCTTTTGCTCCTCTTTGCTCTCGTGGGCAAAATTCATAACAAGGCTTTGCGGAAACGCGCGGTGAGAAAAGCCAGCCGAATC
>JBAYEZ010000027.1:0-9772 GCA_041667485.1 Bacilli bacterium | reverse complement strand
TCAAAGTTCTCGAAGTCGTTTTCTTTCCTTTTGTTTATCCGGCCAACAAAATCTCGGAGTGGCTGACTTCGCACTTGAATGAGAAAGCGCCGAAAGAGACGTCGCTCGCGAGCGATGAAGAACTTGAAGCGATGGTGAAAACGATTGAAGACGAAGGAATGATTGACGAGGGTCAAAGCGAGTTGCTTCATCGCTCAATCGACTTCAAAGAAACCTCATGCTACGAAATCATGACCCCGCGGGTCAAGGTCTTTGCTTACGACATCGAGACGCCTTTTGCCGAGTTTTTGAAATCGAAAGAGGCGTTTAAGCATTCGCGGATCCCCGTCTACAAAGCCTCATTGGACCACGTGTTAGGTTACATCAGCGTCAAGACGCTTCTCCGGGTGCTCACCAAAGGCGAAAAACCGGATCTGGGCCGTTTGATTTTGCCGCTTGTTTCCGTTCCGCGGACGATGATGATTTCCTCGGCGATGGCCTTGATGAAAGAAACGCACCATCATATCGCGGTGGTCCGCGACGAATACGGCGGCACCGAAGGTATCATCACTCTCGAAGATATTTTGGAAGAGCTCGTCGGCGAAATGTGGGATGAATCAGACAAGCCCGAGCAGATGATCATTGCCACCGAGAAAAAGAACGTTTACCATGTCAAAGGCAAAGCCAACATCGACGACGTCTTTGATCGCTTTCAACTCAATCCGGACCGACTGCCGGACGATTACAGCACCGTTTCAGGCTACATCAACGACCGGCTGGGTCGCTTTGCCAAAGTCGGTGATTCCTTTCAAGAAGGGAAGATTGATGTGGTGGTGAGCCTCGTCTCCGAATACACGGTCGAAGAATGTGTGGTCACCTATCATCCTCGGAGAAAATAACAACAGATTATGATGAAAAACCAAGCTTGGCTCGACGCGCATATACCCTATTTGGTGGGGAAATCGATTTTGATTTGTGGGGGCACATCAGGCATCGGCTTTCAAACAGCTCTCGCCCTCCTCTATAAAGGGGCGCGGGTTTTTATCGCCTGCCGCGATAGCGAAAAAGCAGCGGCGGCCAAAGCGGCGATTCTTCGTGAGATTCCAAATCCGGATGTTCGCTTTCTCTTCTATGATCAAAGCGTCCCGGCCTCGATTGCTCTTTTGGGCAAGAAGACAACATCGCTTCATCTCGATAGCATTGTTCTTAATGCTGGCATCTATTATCCCAAGAAGGGAGCGGTCGGTCCCGACGGGACTTCCCTCACTTTTTATACCAACGTGGTAGGGACCTATCTCCTTTTTGAAGTTTTGCGGAAAATCCATGGTGAATCCCGTTTCGTTTTTGTAAATTCGATCGCCAACGTGGCTCCGCGCGAAGGGGATTACGCCAACTATCTCCAAAAGAATCGCTTTTCCCGCGGGAACCAATACGCCGTCTCGAAACGCGGCGTGATGAATCTCTTCGCCTATGCTTCTTCCCTCGAGGACACTGAAGCGGTCATGTGCCATCCTGGCGTTACGCCAACGGGGATCATTCGCAACTTCGCGCCTTGGTTCAAACGGCTTGGAAATGCCTTCTTGTATCTCTTCGTCCACAAGAGTTGGAAAGCTTGCTTGGGCATGGTCTATCTCGCATCGGGCGAAGGCGAAGAAGGGGATTATCTCGTCCCCCGTGGTCTTTTCCATATCTCGGGCTATCCCAAAATCGCCCATCTTCCGCAAAGAAAATGCCGCCAATATTATCAAGAATTGATTACTCTATTAAGAAAAGACTATCCCTTAACGACGACGTTTCGCTAACGCGGTTTTGTATTTTTCGTAGACTTCCTGCGTGATGTCGTCGAGAGTGCGGCCATCGGTATCGATTTGAAAATCGGTTGGGGCAATCACCGAAGGAGCGAAATCCTTGCGGTCGTTGGCCAAACGTTTTTCAATATCTTCCTCTTTGTCGCCCCGATGCCGCATCCGTTCCTCCCTCGTTTTTTCGCTTGCGCGAAGATCGAAAGTCACGACGGTCGGATCGTGGAGGGCCAAAAAGGAGCGGAGTCCGTTGGGGTCAACAACGACACACTTGTTATCGGCAACCTCTTTTTTTGAGCAGCCATAGTAATGGCCATTGTAATAGGTATGTTCGACGAACTTGCCCGCTTTGAGCGCGGCAAGAAACTTTTCTTCTGTGCAGAAAAAATAATCGACCCCATCCTTTTCGCCAACCCGGGGTGAACGTGTGGTGTGGGTGATGGCCTTGACGATGCCAAAGGTCGAGCGGAGGCGGTGGGCCACCTCTGTTTTTCCGCTGGCAGAAGCCCCGATCAACAAAAGCATAGAGGTATTATAACTTGAATTTGTTTTTTTCGGAGAGAAAAGAGTAATTTTTTCTTGCGATAAAATGGGGCTTTTGAACGATTCAGGAAAAACAAAGGGCACAAGAGGCAAATTTTTTACTATATTAAATGAAGGAGGAATTGTTTCCATGGAAGACGAAGGACTTCCGATCGCGATCGTAAGCGCGAGTCGCGAAGCATCGATTGAGATTCTCCGCGCCGCCTACCGCCAAGCTCTTGTCGAGGTCGGACATTCGCCCGATTTTCATATTTACGACCTCGACAGTAGCTTTCTGGTGCGCAAACAGCATTTAGCCGCTGGCCGCTTCTTATTGAAGCTCTACTGGTACTATTTGCAGCTTGATGATCTAAAACGGCGAATCTTTGTTTGCGAATTCTTGGAGAAAGGGCGTCATTACCACTTTTGGTGGTTTGAATATTGCGACGTCGCTCTCTATTCGGCCAAGAAGAGCGAAGTGTTTACTCGTTTACACGCCATTTTGAACTTTTAATACCTATGAAGAAACACCTCATCGAGGCGGGGCTCTTCTTTTTACTAGCGCCCTTATTGGGCAACACGTTTCAGAGCATTGACCCCCGCAACCGTTACTTTCGAATACCAACTCAGGTCATCGACAGTCTCAATGAATCGAAGAGCAATCTTTCGCATTCGCTCACAATTCAGGCGACCCATCGCTGCTTTCTCCGTTTCACGATGTCGCTCACCAACAGCGCCCTCCAAGGCAAGTTGATCGACTATAGCGGCGATCCTTTGCAGAAGACAATGGAAGGCTACATCATGGTCTCCCCGCGTCAACAGGAGCGCGTTCTTTCCTCGGGCCAAACAATGAGCCTCCGTTGGACTTATCCTGCCCGATATCTCCTCGAAAGCAACTTTGTCGAGCTCCGAGTCAATATCTACGAGGATGAATACGCTACCGATTTTGTCGGGGTCATCCTTGGCTTCAGGCTCGCGGTTTTTCACCCCAAGGATTGGGCGATCGTTGGAAGCGGATCTATCCGGCGCGACTCAAGTTATGGCATCGCCCTCCGCTATCCGGAATATTCCGGTCTTCAAGAATGGTCGACGGATTACGAGAATTGCTTCATTCATTATGAAAATCCTTGGCAAAATGTCCTTCCTTTGTCTTCGGTTCGCTTTCGTAGCCGAGACTATGATGGCTTTCCCCACCGACTTACCTATTCCAATGCCTATCTCCAACTAAACAACGACGAAGGGGATTTCTCGATTGGAGAGCCTCACCATAATGCCATCTCGCGTTGGCGGATTTTCCGCCTTTCCCTCGCTGAGGCTGGCGATGGTTACTATGCCAGTTTTCGCCTCCAAGACGAGTATGCGGTCAGCATCGATGGACGCTATATGAAAAAGGCAAGCGAGAGGACGGAGCGCGATGTTTTGACCCACGCTCTCTATCTCCCGCCGGTCAAGACAGGGGAAGCGAAAACCTACTCTTTCAGGCTCTTCGTTGAAAAGGCTGGCGAATACCGATTGGACTCCTTCCATTGGGATTTCACGTTAGATAAGGACAAAAATTATTTTGGTTCGCTTCCGAATAGCGACTATGCAGTGGAGGTGAGTTGAGCATGATGATGAATCTCTTTCTTTGGGGGTTACTTTTCACCCTGGGCACCGGTATCTTCACTTACACGACCTTATTGACTTCACTTGCGAGAACTTTCGAAGGGCTCGATGTCTCACTGGTTCAGTCGGCTGTGGTAGCCATCGACGAGAATTCGACAGGCAAAGGGGTGCCCTATTTCGACGAAGACCTACTCACGAGCCGGATTCGTTCTTATTTCCTGCGGGGACTTTCCTCGTATTTTGAGGAAAAAGATTATTCCTTGGTGGTCGGCTTTGGGGCTTATCGTCTCGTCGAACGGGACGGCTACGCTATCCGCACCTCTTATCCGATGGCGGCTGTCCTTCATTTTCGTTGCGATGTTATCGGCCTCTACACCTATAAGAAAGAACGGACTTTCACCATTGTCCCGGGGGAACGTTATGTCGCTTGACCCCGCTCTTTACCTCGAAAGTTCCTTCGTGAGCGATTACCTCAAGGTTGCGGATCTCACCGACCTTTCCTATAACGGCGAGCAACTCTACTACGCGACCAACTCGCGGGGGCGTGTCAAGGCCGAAAAGCAGCCGGAGCTGAGCGAGGTGGCAGACTTCTTGCGCCAAATCGCAAATTTGAGTGAAAAGCAATTCTCATTCTCTTCGCCGATTCTCGATGTCAGTTTCGGCCGCTACCGCCTCAATGCCGTCTATCAGTCGTTGGCCCGTTCCCAAAATGAGAAAACCTATACTTTCTCGCTTCGCCTTGCCTCGAGTGTGTGCAGAATTGCTGAAGATCCGACCTTCTTCGGCGGGGAAAGCAAGGGGATTTTGTTGGGGATATTGCAGAAAGGAGAAAGCATTGTAATCGGCGGGAAAACCTCGAGCGGCAAGACCGAACTGGAAAAATACCTTTTGAACGCGATGGCTCCGTCTTCCCGGGTCATTGTCATCGATAACGTTGAAGAACTTGACCTCATCAAGAACCCCACGATCGATCTCACGATGTGGCTCGTTAACGAAAACGTCAAAGATGCCTCTTTCACCGCCTTAATCAAGAACGCTCTTCGCAACAACCCGGATTACATTATGGTGGCCGAAGCCCGAGGCGGAGAGATGCTTGCTGGACTCGTCAGCGCGATGAGCGGCCACCCGATTATCACGACGATCCATGCCCAGGATATTGAGGCGATGCCCGAGCGGATCGCCCGTTTGGCGATGATGGGCAACGAACGGCTTTATAAAGAGGAGTTGCTCGATGACATCGCCCATCATCTTCGATACTACGTTTATCTTGAGAAAAAAGAGAACGCCGATGGCTCCTATTCTCGTTTTCTTAAAAGTATTGGCTATCTCGATGAAAAGAGCAAAATGATGCAAAAGCTCTATGAGAGGGAATCGTGAAATATTACCTTGGCGCTCTTTTTTTAGCCTTGATCTTCGGCTTTTTAGCCTATGCAGTCAGCACCTATCTCTTCATCGGTCTCGCCATTGGAACCCTCTTTGGGATAATTCTGATTATTATGATCGTTCCTTTAGTAATTCGTTACGGGGAAAAAGAGCGCAAGCGTCATGAATGCTACCGTTTTATCAATGCTTTCATCATTTCGCTTTCCGTCAGCCGTTCGGGTGAATCAGCTTTGGAGGCGGCCTCATTTGATATGAAGGGGGAGGAGAAGAACATCTACGATGCGCTCGGCTCGCTCTCCATCGAAGAAAAAATCGGTTATTTCGCTAATTATTTTCCTGGAACCTCCTATGCGATGTTCCTTTCGATCTTTCGCCTTTTTGAAAGCCAAGGGGGCGATGTCCTGGAACTGGCGGAGCCCCTATTGAAGGAAATCACGCTCGAAGAGGAAAAAGGCGACGCTCTTAGCAAAATTCGTCGCAAAAATCTTCTTTCGTTCGCCAGTTTATGGGGGATGTCCTGCCTCGTGCTCGCTTTTACACGCTTTGGCTTAGCGAATTTCTATGGCCTTTTGGCCAAGTCGATTCCTTTTTTGACAGCTCAGTTGGCCTATTTCGCTTTGGCTTTGCTCTCATTTGTCCTTTTCGCCGTTTCCTATACCGGCGAGAAAATCAGTTTCCAAAGGAGAAAGAAAGATGGCAATGTTCCCGTTCAAAAAGTCCACTAAGGGCTTCGAAAGTTTCGCGGGTAAACTCGATAAGCGAACTTGGCTCATTCTCGGGGCGCTGAATTTTGCTCTTCTCGGGGCGGCCCTTTACGTTTACCTCGCGTTGAAGCAGCGTTATCCCGCTTTGGGTCTCATCCTCATTTTGGGGGTGCTCGATGGGATAACTTTCATCCAATTCCGTAAGGCTCTCCATAGCGATGAAAGCCAATTCCAGTCGGAGTTTACAAGGATATTTGCATATTTTGCTATCTATATCCGCGATGGTTTGCCCGTCTATCACGCTCTCGAAGAATGTGTTCGTTATGCGAGCCCGGCGATGGAAAGGCAGCTCCGCGCTCTCCTCGAAGGAATCGACAGCGATAAGAGCGTTGCCCCCTATATTACCTTTGGTGATAGTTTTCATTCTATGGAAATCCGCCAACTCCTCATCAGCATTTACCGGATGGTTGACGAAGGCGGCGGCGAAAGCTATATCCGTCAGTTCAACGTCTTGTTCGAGAGCTTGCAAGCCAACCAAGCCAAAACGGAACTCGAACGAACCGATTCCCGACTGGGAAGCGCCGCGATTTTGCCGATGGCCGATAGCGCCCTCGTCATGTTGCTCATCACCATCGGGATCATCCAGATTATCGGAGGTTACGTCGATGGCATCTAAGCTTGGTTTCATCCTCACTCTTTTCTTTCTCATTCAGATGGTGGCTTATTGCGGCGATCTTTCAGCTCTGCAAGCCCTCCATTCGCTCCTCGATGCCGTCTCGATCACGGCGGGCAAGGCCATCGCTATCGAAGGCTCGATCACCTCCAGCGTTACCGCCATGGTCGAAAAAGACTGCGGTGGCCGCATTTATGCGCTCAGTTCGTCCGCGCCCCAAGTCGGAGCGGTCTATGAGTATGCGATTGAGAAGGCCTATCAATCGCTCATTCTTTCGCCGAAGACCATGATGGTCACTATAAAACGGTCCACCGTGATTGGTTATCGGGATTAGGAAAGGAGGTGAAACAAACATGTCAGAATTTAAAGGGCAATTGCTCAGTATGATCTTGGTTCTGGCGATTTTCAGCGCCATCAGCGGCGCTTTGGTCGTCACGTTCAAGAAGGCGGCCGAGAAAGTCGGCCAGGAAGTCACCGTCGATGCGAACGGTAACGTCAATACCGTTTCCTCGGTCACGGAAAAGGCCGGGATGAAAATCGTGCTTCGCTAAAAAATAGGAGGCCAAGAAAAGAGCCGCTTTTTTCTTGGCCCCCCATTGTTCAGGGCCTTTTGAGTGGGCCTTTTTCTGTCCTTTCAAAGGGAATTGCACCGCAGGGCGCCCTCCTTTATAATAGTCGACGAGGAAAAAGTCATGGCTAATGAAAAAATTGATGAGATTCGCAAGGGTTTTGCCGAAAGACTGAAATTGACGAAAATCGACGATAGCCAGTCGCTCAAGGATTTGGGTTTAGATAGTTTGGACGTCGTTGAAATGTGCCTTGATCTCGAGGATAAATATCAAATTCAGTTCACGACTGAAGAACTTTCCTCGTTCAAGACCATTGGCGATCTCCTTTCTTCTATAGAGAAGAAACTCGCTGAGAAGAAGTAGTCGCGTTAATTGTTGCAAACCGATTTCTGAATCAGTAGAATAGTGCTTGCGCTTTTAAGGCGCAGATGTGCTGCTCGCTTAGCTCAGTTGGTTAGAGCGCCCGGCCGTTAACCGGAAGGTCGAAGGTTCAAATCCTTTAGCGAGCGCCATTTTTAATGGCCCGGTGGAGAAGCGGTTAACTCATATCCCTTTCAAGGATACATTCATGGGTTCGAACCCCGTCCGGGTCACCATACCGACTATATCCGAACTTCTTCATAATCGGAGGAACGTTCGGATTCAGCATAGACATCCGAAAGGACATTGCGAAGTACACGAAGATGTTCGCGCATCCCCGAGTATATAAACGAGGCCCAAGAAATCACGGAAGTTGATAACTTCCGTTTTTTCATACTTAAAGAAAAGTCGTCGATTTTGTGAAAATTTCTCGCGTTGCTTTATTCGGAAATGTGAAAATTACATTAATTACCCTTGCGGAAATGTGACATATTAATAAAAAATAACTATGGAAAACAACGAAGAAGACCAGTACCTTGAGAGAAAAGTTTATTCGGAAATTTTAGACTGGCAGAAACATCATCATTCTAATGCCCTTTTTTGAAAGGACCTCGGCGAGTTGGCAAAACGACTTTGGCTAAAAAACTCGGGAAAGAAAAATGCCGTTCGTTTATTCTTGTCTCTTTTGACGAAGCCAGTGATGCTATTAAAGATCTCTTCGTCAACAGCCTCGAAGACTTGGACTATTTCTTTTCGTTTTTGCAAACCCACTATCGGACTTTACTCTATCCGCATGAATCTTTGATAATTTGAGATGCTATTCAGCCTTTTCTTCTTTCTCTCGTTCGTAAAAAGAGGCGGTCTTGTCGTTTGCTGACCTTAAAAAGGGCTTGAATATTTTTACCTTTATGAAATTGTTGATTATTTTGGCTGTTTTGCTCTCTTGCGTAAGCGCTTACAAAGCGTAAACTTAGTTTCGAGGTTTATTCATGGATAATTGCAAATATGTTCAGCCGTTTGAAGAGCAGCTTTCTTTGAAAACGCTCAACGAAGAAGTTGATCGTTGTCTTCTTTGCCTCGATGCGCCTTGTTCAGCCGATTGTCCGGCCGGAACCGATCCGGCGAAATTTATCCGGAGTGCCCGTTTCCTCAACTACGAAGGGGCGGCGGAGACGATTCGGGAGAACAACCCCTTGGGGGCGATTTGCGCCCGGGTTTGCCCGACCGAACGCTATTGTCAAAAAGGTTGCTCCCGCAGCGGGATCGATCGCCCGATCGAGATTGGCAAAATTCAGCGATTTTTAACCGATTATGAGGCGGCCCATGGAATGAAAATCCTTCAAAAGGGAACGCCGAACGGCAAGAAGGTCGCCATTGTCGGGGCTGGCCCCGCTGGTTTATCGGCTGCGGCCACGTTGGTCAAGTTAGGCTATCACGCCGAAATCTACGATGAGAGGAAAGAGGCCGGGGGTTATCTCCGCTATGGCATCCCTGAGTATCGCCTCCCCAACGCGGTGGTCGATAGCGAAGTGGAGCAGATTGCCGATCTCGGCGTTGTCTTTCATTTGGGAGAGAAAGTCAGCCAAGCGAAATTGAATTCTCTTAAGGGTTCTTTCGATGCCGTCGTTCTCGCCATCGGCCAAAGTCAAGGCAAGACGCTCTCATTATTCCAAGGGGCGAAAAACGTGCGGAGTGCCGTCGATTTCTTGGCCGAAGTCAAAACAGCCAAGGGCAAAGTGGATTTACCCCAAAGCGTCCTTGTGATCGGCGGCGGCGATGTCGCAATGGATACCGTGACAACGCTGAAACTTTTGGGGGTTCCCCAAATTAGCGATGTGGTTTACGAAACCTTTGCCGAATTCAAGGCCAGCAAGAAAGAACTCCAAGGCGCGCAAAAACTCGGAGTCTCCATCCTCGATGGCTATGTGCCAATCAGTTACGAGAATGGGAGGGTTGGCTTCAAGCACCGTTTTAAGGAAAGCACGTTGAGCATCAAAGCCAATTTGATCATCCTCGCGGTGGGCCAAGTGACCTCCTTAGGGGATTGGACGGACTTGGTGTTAGACAAAGGCGAAGGCAAAAGCGAAGGCAAATTCTTTGTCGCGGGCGATATCGCCCCGGGCGAGAAGACCGTCGTCTATGCTGTCAGGACAGGCAAAGCCGCAGCCTACGCCG
>JBAYEZ010000026.1:0-9847 GCA_041667485.1 Bacilli bacterium | reverse complement strand
CTCGCTGATGAGCGCTTCGCCTTTCGGGTTACGCGACTCGACGAGTTCCTGAACACGCGGAAGGCCTTGAGTAATATCGGTTCCCGCCATGCCGCCGGTATGGAAGACCCGCATCGTTAACTGGGTGCCCGGTTCGCCGATAGACTGGGCGGCCATGATGCCCACCGCTTCGCCCACTTCGACGAGACGGCCGGTCGCCATGTTGCGGCCATAGCAATGCTGGCAAACGCCATTCTTGGTCTGGCAGGTGAAGAGCGAGCGAATCTCGACCTCCTTGATGCCGGCCTTGACGACGGCTTTCGCCTGAGCGTCCGAGATCATCGTATTGGCGACGACGATGACTTCGCCCGTCTTCGGATCGACGATATCATGCATCGAGAAACGGCCCGAAAGCCGATCCTCAAGTTTGACAATGACGGTATCGCGAGCGGTATCGCGAATCTCGCGGACCTTGAAGCCATGGTCGCAATGGCAATCCTCTTCGCGGACGACGACGTCTTGAGCGACGTCGACGAGACGGCGGGTCAGATAGCCAGAGTCGGCGGTCTTTAAGGCCGTATCGGCGCCGCCTTTACGAGCGCCGTGGGTGTTGATGAAGAATTCGGCCACCTTCATGCCTTCGCGGTAGGAGGAGACAATCGGAAGTTCGATCGCTTCGTTCTTCGGGTTCATGACGCAGCCCTTCATACCCATCAGTTGCTTGAAGTTATCAAGGGAGCCACGAGCGCCGGAGTCGGACATTTCAACGAGCGGGTTCAGCTTGTCCTTCTTCAGGACATCGGCCACCTCATCCTTGACCTCGTCGGTGACGCGGGTCCAGGTGTCGATGACGAGCCGGTGCCGCTCGGTGTCGGAGAGCATGCCTTTGTGGAAGATCTTCTCGACCTTGTCGACCTCTTTTTGCCCCTTCTCGACGATCTCGGCCTTATTGGTGATGGCGTTGATGTCGGAGATGGCGACGGTGATGGCGGCCAAGGTCGAATATTTGAAGCCCTGATCCTTGATTTTATCGAGGATGGCGCTGGTCTTGCTCGGAGCAAAGACGGTCGAAGTCGGATCGGCCATATCGTATTTATGGAAAACCATGTCGATGATGGCGCCGAGCTGCTTCTTCTTAATCGGCGTCTTGAGCGGGAGCGAGGCGATGTAGGCTTTGAGGACATTGCTGTCTTCATCGACCTTGTTCGCTTTGGCCCAAGCTTCGACGTCGGCATAAGAAACGAACCAGCTCTCAATCGTCTTGAGATCGGCTTTCGGATCATCGTTGATGTAGACGAAATCATCCGGGAAAATCTCGTTGAAGATGACCTTGCCAACCGTGGTGATGAGGTAGTCGTTCTCCACGTCGAGCGGCAAAGAATCCTTTAAGAGGTTATCGCCGAACGTCTTGTGGATGCTCTTCGCCCGAATCGCGATGCGGTTATGGAGCGAGATGCTCTTGGTCTCATAGGCGTCGATGACTTCTTGAACGCTGGTGAAATCTTTGCCTTCGAGCTCGGCGAACTCTTCATAGCGAGCCGCCTCTTCTTCGTTGGCGATCTTCTCGGCCTCATTTTGAATCTTGATCGAGCGGAGATGCTTGGCGCGGCCAAGGAAATCCTCGCGCGATTCTTCAAGGGTCAAGTAGTAGTTGCCGACCACCATGTCTTGCGACGGGATGACAATCGGCTTGCCATCCTTCGGGCCCAAGATGTTGTTGCTGGCTAACATCAAATCAAGCGCTTCTTCCTGCGCAGCCTTGCCAAGCGGGACGTGAACGGCCATCTGGTCGCCATCGAAGTCGGCGTTGAAGCCCGGGCAGACCATCGGGTGGAGTCGGATGGCGTGGCCATCGACGAGACACGGTTGGAAGGCCTGGATGCCCAGACGATGCAGAGTCGGAGCGCGGTTCAGAAGGACCGGATGCTGCGAGATGATCTCCTCGACGATATCGAAGACGATGCTGTCGTAGCGATCGATGATCTTATCAGCTTGTTTATGAGCGGTCACATAGCCCCGCTTGATGAGCAGAGCGGCAATGAAGGGGCGGAGAAGCTGAATCGCCATCTCACGCGGCAAACCGCACTGATACATCTTTAAGGACGGGCCAACGGCAATGACAGAACGACCGGAATAGTCGACGCGCTTGCCAAGGAGATTTTGCCGGAAACGGCCCTGCTTGCCTTTTAAGCCAGAGCTTAAGGACTTGAGCGGACGGCCGCTAGGACCGGTGACGGGCTTATTGCGGCGACCATTATCGATCAAAGCGTCGACGGCTTCCTGAAGCATACGTTTCTCGTTCATCAAGATAACGTAAGGGGCGTTCATGTCGATCAGCTTCTTCAAACGGGTGTTGCGCGAAATAACCCGGCGGTAGAGATCGTTCAAATCGCTGGCGGCAAAACGGCCGCCATCGAGTTGGAGCATCGGGCGAAGATCGGGCGGAATGACCGGGATCACGTCGAGGACCATCCACTCCGGCTTCTGTTTGCTATCGCGGAAAGCCTGAATCACTTCAAGGCGCTTGGTGAGCTTAAGACGGCGCTGGCCCGAAAAGGCCTTGACGTCCTTCTCAATCTCGGCGAATTCTTTGTCCAAATCGACTTCATGGAGCAGCCGTTTGATCGCGGCGGCGCCTTCGCCGAATTCGGCGCCGGTGTACTTGCTGATGAAAGCGCTGTTGGTAAAGAAATCGAACGTCTCGGCCGGATTCTGCATCTTGGTGATGAGTTCATCGGCCTTGAGGGCGTCCGCACTGCCTTCGGGGATCTGCGGCTTGAGGGCGTTGATCGCATCGACAAATTCAACCCGGGCGGCTCTCTCGTCGAGGAAATCCTTGTACTTCAAGACAGTCGAAGAACCCGGATTGAGGACGATATGGGCAGCGAAATAAATGACTTCTTCGAGTTGCTTCGGGGAAACGTCGAGCACGAGGCCCATCCGGGAAGGAATGCCCTTCAGATACCAAATATGCGAGCAAGGCGAAACGAGCTCAATGTGGCCAAAGCGCTCGCGTCTCCATTCTTTCGAAATGACCTCGACACCGCACTTTTCGCAAGTGATGCCTTGGTAACGAATCTTCTTGTATTTGCCGCAATGGCATTCGTAGTCCTTGGCCGGGCCGAAGATCTTTTCGCAAAAGAGACCTCCCATCTCCGGTTTTTGGGAGCGATAGTTGATGGTTTCAGGTTTCGTGACCTCGCCATGGCTCCAGCTGCGGATGGTGTCCGGGGAAGCAAGACCCACCTGCATCGCGGCTAATTCATTGATATCAAACATGTTGTTCTTCCTCCTTTACTCAGCGCCCGAGCCCGACTTGTCGCCAGTCGCAACGCCAACCGAGAGGCCTTCTTCCTCCGCCTGCTCGCTCGAAACCTCGACGGTATCGGGTTTGTCATCTTCGCGTGGCGAAGTGAGATTGCGGATGGCGGAATTGACCTTGCGCTCTTCGATGAGCGCCTCTTTGGCAAGAGCATCCATATCGATGGTCTCGTCCTCGTGGTTGTAGAGCTTGACGTCCATGCCAAGGCCTTTGAGTTCTTTCGTGAAGACCTTGAAGGCTTCGGGCATGCCCGGTTTCGGAATCGGGAAGCCTTTGATGATGGCTTCGTAGCACTTACGCCGACCAACGCGGTCGTCGCTCTTGATCGTCAACATTTCTTGCAAAACGTGGGCGGCGCCGTAAGCCTCGAGGGCCCAGACTTCCATTTCGCCGAAGCGCTGGCCGCCATTTTGGGCTTTGCCACCGAGCGGTTGCTGCGTAACCAAGGAATAAGGTCCCGTCGCGCGAGCATGGAGTTTATCATCGACCATGTGGACCAGCTTGATCATATACTGGACACCGACCGAGATACGTTCGTCGAAGCGTTCGCCGGTTTGACCATCATAGAGGATGGTCTTGCCATCGCTCGAAAGACCGGCTTTCGCCATCAAATCAAAGATTTCATCGTTCGAGACGCCGTCGAATACCGGCGTGGCGACCCGCATGCCAAGTTTGCGGCAGGCGAGGCCAAGGTGCACTTCAAGAATCTGGCCGATATTCATACGGGAAGGAACACCCATCGGGGAAAGCATCACGTCAATCGGGGTGCCATCGGGCAAGAAGGGCATATCTTCGATAGGCAAAATCTTCGAGATAACGCCTTTGTTGCCATGGCGGCCTGACATCTTATCGCCTTCGGAGATCTTTCTCTTTTGGACGATGTAGACGCGCACCTTCATGATGACGCCCGGCGAGAGCGGATCCTTATTCTTGCGAGTATAGATTTTGACTTTGAGCACGATGCCCGCGCCGCCATGCGGCACGCGCAAAGAGCTGTCTTTGCCATCTTTCGTCTTTTCGGCGAAAATAGCCATGAGAAGCTTTTCTTCCGGGGTCGGCTCGGTCTGGCCTTTCGGCGTGACCTTTCCGACGAGGATATCGCCTTCTTTGACCTCGGCGCCCGGGATGATGATGCCCGACTCATCGAGATAAGTCTTGGCATCTTCGCTGACGTTCGGGACGTCGCGGGTGATCTCTTCGTTGCCGAGTTTGGTTTCACGGCACTCAAGATCGTAGGCTTCGATGTGGATGGAAGTATAGACGTCATCCTTCACCATGCGTTCGGACATGATGACGGCGTCTTCGTAGTTGTAGCCGTGCCACGTCATATAAGCGACGAGGACGTTGTGGCCAAGGGCCAACTCGCCATTCTTCATGGCGGGGCCATCGGCGATCACTTGTCCGGCTTTGACTTTGTCGCCCACTTTGACGATCGGCGTCTGATTGATGCAGGTACCTTGGTTCGAACGGTCGAATTTCTGTAAATGATAGGTTCGGGTCTCTTTGCCTTCTTTGATGGCGATCGAAGCGCTGTCCATATAGGTGACTTCGCCATCGGCGATCGCCACCACGGCAAGGCCGGAGTCTTTGGCGATCACGCCTTCAAGGCCGGTGCCGACATAGGAAATCTCAGGTCGTAAAAGAGGCAGGGCCTGACGCTGCATGTTCGCGCCCATGAGAGCGCGGGTGCTATCATCGTTTTCCAAGAACGGAATGCATGCCGCGGCGATTGAGACGATCTGCTTCGGCGAGACGTCGACATAATCGACAAGTTCCTTGCGAGCGAGGGCGTTCTCGTCATCGTGACGGGTGACGAGTTCGTCATCGAAGATCTCCTTGACCATTTCCTTCGTGCCGTCGAAATCGATGATTTCGGGGGCAGAAAGATGGATGTTGGCTTCGGCGATATAATGGCCGCGCTCATCATCGGCCGAAAGGTACTCGGCCCGATCGCTAACGTAGTAATGGACCTTGCCGTCCTCGCCCTTCTTATGAAGGACGATGCGGTACGGGGTCTGCAAGAAGCCGTATTGATTGATTTTGGCGTAGGTCGAAAGGTTGTTGATCAAGCCGATGTTTTGACCTTCTGGGGTCTCAATCGGGCAGATGCGGCCGTAGTGGGTATAGTGGACATCGCGGACTTCCATCGAAGCGCGGTCGCGGGTTAAGCCGCCGGGGCCCAAAGCGGAAATACGACGTTTATTGGTGAGTTCGGCGAGCGGGTTCGTTTGATCCATGAACTGCGAAAGCTGGCTCGAGGCGAAGAACTCGCGGATCGAGGAAGTGAGCGGACGGATGTTGACGAGGGCTTGCGGTTTGGCGGTGTCGAGGTCGGTGATGGACATCTTCTGCTGAACCGTCTTGCTCATCTTGGTTAAGCCGATCCGGAATTGCGTTTGCAAAAGTTCGCCAACGCAGCGGACTCGGCGGTTGCCAAGGTGATCGATATCATCGGTTTGGCCGATGCCATCATGAATATTGCAGAAATAAGAGAAGCAGGCGATCATATCGGAAATCGCGACGCGCGAAACGGAAGGATGCGTCTCATCGCCGTTGAGCGAGAGATCGGTGCCAATGATGTTGGTCACCCCATCCTCTTTCTTGTCGTTCGCATAGACTTTGACTATTGTCACGTTGCTGTGATCGTCGAGTTTCTCGTTGACTTTAATCTTCTTGAGATGGGCGCCTTTCTCGAAGAATTCCGCATCGCGGAGCTCTTGGACGTCCTCTTTGGTAAGTTTGTAATCCTTGACGAAAGCTTCGCCGGCTTTGTTGGTGAAAATCTCGCCGTCCGCCGAAACGAGGTTCTCGGCTAAGACGCGACCGATCAAGCGGTCATAGACGCCGAGTTTGACGCTGTACTTAAAGCGGCCAGCCCGACCAAGGTCGTAACGCTTGTCATCGAAGAATTTCTGAACAAGGAAGTTGATAACGCCATCTTGAGTGATCGGCTCGCCCGGCTTCAATTTCTTGAAAATATCGATCAAGGCTTCGGTGCCGTTATGGATCGCCGAATCCTTAGCTAAGGTGAGTTTCATCGAATCGCTGTCGCCGAAGAGATCGGTGATGGCTTTTTCGCTTTCGATGCCTAAGGCCTTGAAAAGAATGGTCGCCGGCATCTTGCGCTGCCGGTCGATCCGGACCCACATGACGCCTTTGAGGTCGCTCTCAAACTGGAGCCAAGTGCCACGGGTCGGGATGATTTCGCCATTGTAGGTATGAACGCCCGATTTATCGGCGGTATCCTGAAAATAAGCGCCAGGCGAACGGACAATCTGCGAAACGATGACCCTTTCGGCGCCATTGACGACGAAAGTGCCAGAGTCAGTCATCATTGGGATATCGCCCATGAAGACCTCGTTGTCCTCTTTGATTTCGCCGGTTTGTTTATTGCGTAAGCGGAGGGTAACCTTCAGCTTGCTTGAATAAGTCAGATCCCCTTCTTTGCATTCGAGCGGGCCGTATTCCGGCGCCTCGAAGTGACAATTGACATAGTCGATGAAAACAGTGTTCGCATAGTTGGCGATCGGGAAGACTTCTTTTAAGACTTCGTCGAGGCCTTTCTTAATGAACCACTGGAAGGAATCGGTCTGGATTTCAACGAGGTAAGGAAGCGGGGTATCTCCGCTGATCTTCGAGAAATCGATTCGGTCGTTCCGGGCGATGGTTGGGGCGTACTTGGCGTCGTTGCCTTCATATTTCTTGCGATAGTTTTCGACGACTTCTTGTTCTTTAGACATTATGGGTGTGCTCCTTTGTGGCGGCAATGACAACATAGCCTTTATGACGGCCAAGGATCTCAACCTTATTAAATAAGGATAGGAGATGCGCATAGACGCTGTCGGCGCCTTGCTGACGGCGGATCACGATGATGAGCTTGCCCCCATCGACAAGATGGGAGAGCGCTTCGTCATAGATCCGATACGTCACCTTTTTGCCCGCCCGAATGGGTGGATTGGAGACTATCGTGTCATAGAGATGGGAGATGCTGGTGTAAACGTCGCTGGTGATGATCTCGATTTGCGAAGCGACGCCAAGCAATTTGGCGTTTTCTTGAGCACAAACGAGGGCACGAAGGTTCACATCGGATAAATCGACGTGACGCTTCGGGTCAGCCTTGGCAAGGATTAGTCCGATTGGCCCTATGCCGCAGCCTACATCGAGGAGACGATCTCCAAGATCGGCTTGGAGGATGGTTTCAAGCAAGAATCGCGTGCCATCATCCAAGCTGTCTTTGCTGAAGACGCCTCGATCGCTTTTTAAGGAATAAGTTTGCCCGCCGACCACACAGTGGACGACGATATCTTCATGGGCTAAACCCTCAACATTGTCGAAGTATTGCCCCATGAGGACACTTCCTCCCTAAAGAAGCCAAATCCCCGCCCCGGGGCGACGAACTCCGGGGAGGGGCGTGTCAAACAAGAGAAACGACTACTTGACTTCGACTTCGGCACCGGCATCGACAAGAGCCTTCTTGTGGCTTTCGGCTTCGACCGGGCTGATTTTCTCTTTGATGGTGCTCGGGGCAGCATCAACAAGCTTTTTGGCATCCATAAGACCTAAGCCAGTGATGGCCTGAACCGCCTTGATGACAGCAACCTTGCTGGCACTCGGGGTAAGGCCTTTGAGAATGAGGTTGACCTCAGTCGGAGCCTTCTTGACTTCTTCTTCAGCCGGAGCAGCGGCAGCCGCGACCGGGGCCGCAGCGGTGACGCCGAATTCCTTCTCAACTTCTTTGACGAGCGCATTGAGCTCGAGGACCGACATCTGTTTAAGGGTGTCGATGATCTGAGCGTTGGTTAACTTTTCAGCCATGGTATTTTTCCTCCATTAATTGACGGCACTAGCTGCGGGGGCAGCTTCGGCCGGCTTCTGATCGGCAATCGACTTAACGGCTCTAGCAAAGCTAGCGACGGGTTCATTGAGAACCATGCAGAACATAGAGAGCAACACTTCCTTGGTCGGAAGTTTGGCAACTTCTTTCATGACCTCGGCGTCCACTATCTTGCCTTCGACGAATCCACCGCGGACCACGAGCTTATCGTGGCGACGGGCGAACTTGTTGACAATGGCTGCACCGCTGCTGACGTCTTTCGAGAAGACGAAGGCATTCGGGCCCTGAAGGAAGGACGCATCGACAGTGACGCCGTTATCTTTGAGGGCGCGAGCAACCAGCGTGTTCTTGTAAACACCCATGTGCGCGTTTTTCTCAGCGAGTTTGCGACGAAGTTCTGTCAGCTCGGCCACAGTCAGTCCCTGATAGGAGACGACAACAACGGTCGAACTATTCTTAAGGCCATCCGTGATTTCCTTGACGGAATCTTTCTTGGCTTGAAGAACATCCTTGTTCATTCTTATGTTCCTCCTTTCTTTGGCGACTATGTGATGCTTGATATAGCCTTGGTAGGTTATTTGTGAATGCAAACCTCAGCAATCTGAAGTATTAAGGCACGTGCCGGTTGCGATCTTAGGTATAGCAAGCGATTCACCGAAGTAAAGCGGATCGGATCGATTTAGTTTAGTTGCGGGCGTCGAAGGTGATCTTGATGCCAGGACCCATCGTGGTATGAACCACGGCGGACTGGATGAAGAAACCTTTGACGGTCGACGGACGGCTCTTGGCCACCGCGTCGCAGACAGCGAGGAGGTTATCGACGATGTCCTTATCAGCGAAGGAGCAACGGGCGACCGAGATGTTGAGGTTGCCATCTTTATCGACACGATAAGCAATCTTGCCTTTCTTGATTTCCGTGATAGCCTGGCCGATTTGCATCGTGACGGTGCCCGACTTCGGGTTCGGCATTAAGCCTTTCGGGCCTAAGACACGGCCCATTTTGCCTAACTCACCCATCATATCCGGGGTGGCAACGATGACATCGAAGCCGAACCAGTTTTCATTCTGGATCTTCTCGAGCATATCTTTGGCGCCGACGAAGTCCGCACCAGCGGCCTTCGCTTCGTCCTGCTTGCCCATCGTGAGGGCGAGGACTTTCTTTGTCTTGCCGTTGCCATGCGGGAGCACCAAAGTGCCGCGGATGAGCTGATCGGCTTGGGTCGGATCGACGTTGAGCTTGAAACTCACGTCGATGGTCGAATCGAATTTGGTGACGCTGGTCTTTTTGAGAAGCGCAGCGGCCTCTTCAAGCGAATACTGTTTGGTGGTATCGATCAATTTGAGGGTTGCTTCGTACTTTTTGCCATACTTTTTCATGGTGATTGCCCTCCTTATTTGTCGACGGTGATGCCCATCTGACGGGCACTGCCTTCGATGATTTTCTTTGCGGCGTTGATGTCGTTGGCGTTAAGATCCGGCATCTTGTACTTCGCGATTTCTTCGCACTGGGCTTGCGAGATGTGGCCAACAATCTTCTTCGGATTGCCCGAGCCTTTCTTGAGGCCTGCGGCCTTGAGGATCAAATCCGCCGCTGGGGTGGTTTTGATCACGAAGTCATACGACTTGTCTTCGTAAGCAGTGATGATGACCGGAACGTTTTGTCCCTTGCGATCTGCCGTCTTCGCATTGAAGTCGGTGCAGAACTTAGCCAT
>JBAYEZ010000025.1:0-9858 GCA_041667485.1 Bacilli bacterium | reverse complement strand
TCATCACCGTCGCCGCAGCGGAAGTAGACGAGACACCGGAAGTGGACGACTCAATAACAGATGAGGCGGCCGTGTGGCCACCGCAGGCAGCCATGCCCAATGCCAAGAGGCATGAAGCACTCATAATCAATGCAATTTTAGCTTTTTTCATTAATAAAACTCCTTTTTTGCACGTAGTTGTAATATAAAACCGAAGTTCGAAATTTCAATGTTTATTTTGGTACCTATAAATAGAAGAATAAGAAAAGGAGAAAGAAAACAAGCCACCGCCCTATAAAATTGGCAATTCATAAAAATAATTCCCGAAAACAATGAAAGCGCTTTCTTTTATTTTCACATAAGTGGAATACCGATGAAATCTAAGAAATTAATTTTATTTCCAAAAAAATAAGTATTGAAAGTATCACCATTTTATTCATCATTATCCCCGAAAGGAAACTTTTATATCTCATGAAACCTACGACACGTCTATCCTTCTTATTCGTTTTAGCGGGCTCCTTGCTGCTCGCTTCCTGTGGCGGTGGAAATGCGACGAGTTCGTCGCTCACTAATTCCTCCGTCCCCGCTTCTTCCTCGCCTGACAGTTCATCCACGACGAGCTCCTCCGTTTCGAGCAGCGTCCCGGAAGTGACGATGGCTGGCATGGGTGCCAAAGCGGATCCTTACCTCCCGTTGACCGCCAAGCATTGGCTTTCGTTGGCAAGCCTTGTCTGCGGCAAAACCATGGTCTATGTCTCGCTTTCAAACGACATCGATTTAGCCGGAACCAGTTACACTCCGATCGGGACGCTTGCTACGCCAGCCAATATTCATTTGGATGGCAAGGGCTTCACGATTAGCGGCTTAAACATCAGCGCCTCAATCACTGACGTGACCGCCTATGGCTTATTCGGGGCAATCGATGGCGTCGTCGATAACGTCACCATCAAAGGCGAAATCGCCTATACGGCTACCGCAAAAACCTCTTATGCCGGACTTCTTTGCGGTATTGGCCTCTCGATGGCCGCCTCAGGTGTCCACACCGAAGGCAAGATCACCGTTCTTCACGATAGCGCAATCACGAATGCCTTGCCAATCGTCGGCGGCATCATCGGTTATCAAAATGCGGCGGATTTTTATTTTTGCACAATTGAGGAAAGCTCGGCCAAAGTCGAAATCGATGCCTCGAGCGAAGCCAAAAGCCTCGCTGGAGGTTTGGTTGGTTATACCAACATCGACACAGACACTTGGGGCGCCACCACCATTAATAACAGCTACGTCGAAACCGCTTCAATCAAAGCGGGCGCTATCGCTGGCGGCCTCTTAGGCTTTGGCTATTATTACACTTCGATCGTTAATTCCTTCGCCGTGGTGGATTCGATTAGCCTCTCTGCGGCGAAAGATGGATTGGCTGGCGGATTAGCCGGGGCGATGTTTTACGAAACCGCCATCACCAATAGCATCGCTGAAATCGGCACAATCAATGCCGGCGCCACCACAAGCCAGGCCGGCGATATTGCCGGCAGCGTTTCTGAAGATGATTATGCGAATGGTTACGGTCGAACCGCCGGCACTTCGCTTTTCCAAAACTATGCGAAGGGCGCGACGCTAACAGGAGCGGCCACCACTCCGATTGCCGCTACTAATAAAATCACTGACGATCTCCTCGTCTCCACCCTATTCAGCACAATGCAGTTCACGACGAATGTTTGGACTCTCGCGGACCATAAACTTCCGGAACTTAAGGCTTTCGGGGATGAAACGCTGAGAAACGAGATCACCTACACCGTCGCTCAGAATAACGAAACAGATGCGACCGAGACCTTTACCTCCGAAGCGGGCCAATATCAAGGACCGTATTCTCCGACCGCCGCCTATGCCGATCACACCTACATCAACACTTATTATGATGCCGCCTGCACCATCGATTATCGTTGGTATGTTCCCAACAACGACAACACCAAACTTTATAACGCTTGGTACGATGCGACGAAGATCGCTGGATTCTATGGCGGCGAAAATGCCGTCAACGGCGTCTTGGCATTTGCCAAAAATGGCAAACTTGTGTGGCTTCAAACCGATAATTTCACCGCCGAAGGAACGTGGTGGTCAGATGGCACGCATTTGGTATTCAACACAGACTTCTACGAGAATGAGGTCGCGGAGATCAACCAAACCACGGGCGCAATCACTTTCATCGATCCGAATGATGAGGAAACAGGCTATAATTTCACCAAAAAGAGCGAATTCTTTGGCTATTGGAAGTCCGATAGCGGCAACGCCCTTTATCTCGATGGAAATGGCGTCGGCTATTACTTTGATGGCGATACAACCACGGCAATCACTTATACCGAAACTTCGGGTGGCTTCGTCACCCTCGGAGCCTTTGGCTCTTGGGATGCCGCGCCAGTCACAAAAAGCGGCGATACCATCAGTTTCACTTTGGATGATGGCGATGCCCCAGTGAGCTTCATGATGACCGCCTATAATGGCGAGCCGGACTACAGCAAAAAGGCTTTCGTTGGGTCTTTCAATGGCTCTTATAGCGACAGCAGCGGCAAGAGCGTCTCGATCAAGTTTTTGGGCAATGGCAACATCCAAATCTACAAAGCTGGCAGCAAAAACGTTTACGGCTATGGCGGCTATCGGCTCAGCAGTTCTTCGAACGTCATCACAATCAAGAGTTCCGCTTTGTCTGGCGTTGCCGGGGACTACAAGTGGAATCCCGGCAAAAAAGCTCTCGTCAAAACCGATGGTTCCATTGTCTATGCGCAAACCGGAACCTTCAGCACGCTTTACGCCACGGCAGACAAGAGCGTCCGTATCTTCGTCTTCTCCGACGCGAATTACCTTGTCGTGAATAACAATCTTGATACGACCACCGCCATAACCGGCACGATGGGCGACGGACAAACCATCAAGATCGGCACCGATGAATACACCATCAGCGGCACCACTTTGGCGAAAAAGAATGCCATCGATTACACTCCGCTCGTTAACACTTACGAGATGTTCATCGGCACATCGACGACTGCCAGCAACAATGTTTTGTCCCTTAAGGCCGATAAGACAGGCACTTACAATGGCGATGCCATCACCTACACTTATGACGGAACGAAAGTGAACTTCACCTACAAGGACCTTTTGTCCTTCGATCTCACCTTCGATACGACCGCGAAAACCTTAAGCGGCACGATGAGCGATGGCGACACGACCACCGCCATCGTCTTCAAGGTCAAAGCGAGCACACCTGTCGTTAGTCAAGATATGCTTGGCACCTTTAGTGGCACCGTCACGACCGCGGGAGCCAACTCCGTCGCGGCAAGCGTGAAGATCACCAGCGATGGCAAAATTACCTATACGATTAGCGATGGCGCGGCTATCGAAGGCGTTTGGACGGGCAATAAAAACCAGTCCATCGAAGCGAACTGGGATGATTTCGATGGGGATTATAATTCCGAAAGCGGAACCATCACCTACAATTCGACGACGGATTCGATCACGCTCGACCTCAGCGGCGCCTATACGGTCAGCGGGACGATTGCTCGGGCGGTCTAACGTTAAACAATCCTTCGGATGCCAAGGGCATGCTGCAACATGCCCTTTTCATTTTTTAAAGGGGTTTTGCATCAAAGAAGTCCGATTTGCATAGATTTTAATTCTTTAATCGTCTGAGCAAAACCCCCAGGAAAGCCCAAGAAAAGAAAAAGAATCAATTCGGCCAAGAAAATGGAAACTTCTAACGTTAAGAGAATATTGTAGGCAAGCCCGCTAGGAACCCCACCACGAAAAGGATCGCGCGTTTTGAACCCCCTTGTGCAACCCTTTTCTTTTTCTTTTTTCTCAAACAAGACCATACTACCTACAAAGGAAAAAGAAATGCACACGTCGAAATCTCTCTTGATCGTCCTCAGCCTTGTCTCCCTTCTTTTGGTGAGTGGATGCGCGGGAGATTCCTCGAGCGAAAACCTTTCTTTCTCCTCGTCTTCGGATATTTCTTCCTCAACTTCCACCGATAAAAGCCTGGTGATTAGCCTCGCGAAAAACACAATGACGTACGGTGGCGATTTCATCAGTGCCTGCCTGCCTCATATCCTTTATCAAAACGGAGCGACCCAAACCACGCTCAACATTACCAATAGCGCCCTTAGCGTCAAATTGATGCACGATCAAGCGATCTACACACCTGCGGATTTGTTGCCTGTGGGCCATTACAGCGTCAAGGTCAGCTACCCTTTTGTCAAACTTACGTCGAGCGCCAATTTCGATGTCGTCTCAGGAAATTCCGTCAGCGCCAGCGAAGGCCGAGGCTATTCGACGCGAACGACTCTCGGCGATTACCGCTTAAACCAATATCCCAAGTTGACAGCGTTGGGGGCGAAAGCACTCGATAGTTTTGGCGAGAAAAAGATTTTGGTCATCCCGGTGACTTTCAAGAATAACGACCCTTTTACCAGCGATGAGTTGAGCATAATCAATCAAGCTTATAACGGGGCCGCGAGCGACACGGGCTGGCAGTCGCTCTCCTCCTATTATTCGACCTCAAGCTATGGGAAATTCTCAATTGAAGCGACAATAGCCCCGCCTTTCGTTGCCAGCCAAACAGACAGCGAATTCGAAGTCGAAGCCAAGGATCTCGGAAGCAATTATCCCAGCGCGGTCGTCACCTTGGCCGAAGCGGCATTAGGAAGCTTGCCCGCCACGTTCGATCTCTCCAGCTACGATAGCGATGGCGATTCCTATCTCGACGCTCTCGAACTCGTCTATAAAACGACGCGGCCGAACGCCCGGACAGGCGGTTCGAGCGTTTGGTGGAATTTCACCGGCACCGACGATCACGCGAACCAGCCGACCACGGAAAAAGTGGGCTATTACTTCTGGAGCGAATTCTCGGCTTTGACGAATGGCTATTACACGCCGAATATCGATACCCATGTCCTCGTTCATGAAACGGGCCATATTCTGGGTTTGAGTGATTATTATTCCTATGACCGCGATGAGGATCCCGCAGGCGGGGCCGATATGATGGATCACAACATCGGCGACCATGGGCCCTATAGCAAACTCCTCTTAGGCTGGGCCGATCCCAAAATCATTGACGGATCGGCCTCGGATTTCACTATGAGCCTCGCACCTTTCGAAAATAGCGGAGAGTGCATTCTTCTCCGCAATACCACGACCCTCCCCTTTAACGGCACTCCTTATGACGAGTACCTCCTCTTGTCGTATTACACCCCGACTTCGCTCAACGAACAGGATGCGAAGGGCTACCGGGAATGGAACGGACGCGGCTGCTACTCTGCCTCGGGCTTGCAGGTCTTTCATATCGATTCCCGCCTCGACAAGAAAGGGAGTCCCCAAGATAGCTACATTTCTTCCCCAAGCGAAGCCGACGGGATTGCCGCCAGCAATACCGGCAGTTGGTCCCGCGTGGTCGAAAAAAGCAGCGCTTATTCCGCAACCACCTATTCGCCTTACCGGCTTCTCAAAGCTATTCCTGCAAACGGGAGCAATCTCTTCGCCAGCAAAGACAGCCTCTCAGCGATGGGGGCGAATTCGGTCCTCTTTGGTAGTGATGCCTCCCTCGGCGGCAACTATTACAACAACTACAAGATGCGGAATCTCTTCCCCAATGGCCTCAGTTTCGACGATGGCTCAACCCTCAACTACTCCTTTAGCGTCCTCCAGCAAAACGCGGAATCGATTCAACTTCATTTTGTGAAAAATGCCTAAAAAAGACCCGAGAGAATCACTTCTTCCGGGTCGTTTTTGTTACTTGACGATCTTCGCTAGTTCAGCGAGTTTCACATCAATCTTCGCTAAGGGCCAGAGCAGATCTTTCTCCTGAGCAGGCTTCAGGCGTTTAAGTTTGCCTTTTTGCTCTTGGAGATCGTTGATCTTCTGATTGAGAGGATAGTTCGGATTGTTGATCTTCGCGTTGAGGTTTTTATCCTCTTTAAGGATTGTGGCCAAATCGGCTTCGGGGACATCCTTCGCAATCGGCTTAGTTCCTTTCGAAACCACCTTAGCGGCTTTGCTCGTCCGGATTGGCCGATGACCTTTATTTGGGTTCTGGACCGCGGAGAGTTCGGTGATATCTTCGCGGCGGATCCGTCGTTCGATAAAGCCTTTTTTATCAACGTTCGTTGGAACGCCAACGACGAGCGTGGCACCGCTAGGAACAGCCGTATTCTCGTCTTGAGCATGGACTTCGCTCGGCTTGCTCGGAACAGCGGGAGTGGCTTCTTTCTTCTCAGTTTTCACCGGAGCGACGCGCCGCCGGGGCTTTTTCCCCTCGACGGGCTTGGCTTCCGAAACCTTTTTCACATCGCGGGCGACTTCAACTTTCTTCGCCAGGGCTTTCGCGGCAGGCGCTTTGGCAGGTCGACTCACGGGTTTATCCGCCAGGGCTTCGACAGGTTTAACCGCTGGTTGTTCCACGGGTTTCGCTTCCGCAATCGATGCAGGATTTGCACTGATCGGCGAGGCTTTTGCGGGGATTTCAATCGTCGCCTTATAGTCTCTTTCGGTCTTTTCGATGTGAGCCACCAAGATGCCCAATGGCAGATCTTTCTTCTCGCCGACTTTGAGGACGCCGACTTGCTTGGCTAAGACGTCGAGGTCTTGCCGAGTCAAATCATAGGGTCCGTGAATAGCGGGGAAATAAGCGACTGAGGCATCGCGGAAAATGACGCCATAGTGAAGGCCGGTCCGCGTGAGCGCCTCTTGGACGCTCGAGCCATATTCGAACCAAAGACGCTGCGGCTTCATTGCGGGAGCTGGAGCGACAGGCTTACTGACTTCAACAGCCTTCGGTGCAACTTCGGTTTTTGGAGCAACTTCAACTTTAGGAGCAACCACGACGTCTTTTTGAGAAGTGGGCACCTCATTAATAAGGGCAGCATCGCCCGTTTTCGGAGCGAGCTTCACCTTTTCTAGAATCAGTTCATCGTAGGTATAGGCCAACGAGAGCTTATCTTTATCCGCGGGTGCCAAAGCGCTGATTGCGACGAGCTGCTCATCGATATCGGCAATCTTCTTGTCGGCAGGATAATTCGGATTGTTGAGATTCGCCATCAAGCGTTTATCGGCGCTGATGATCGGCGAATCAGGAACCGGTTTTACTTCGACCGGTTCAACAGGTTCAACAGGTTTTTCGACGCGAGGGGCATGATGAAAAATGCCTTCACGAGAACGATGATCATTCGTATTCGACGTGCTCCGCGGTGCAGAGCTGTAAGTTCGTCCTTGATAGAGTCCGGTTTCGCCAGGGTTTTCCTCAAGATCCCCTTGCTGATTCAAGCGGTAGACCAACACATAACGGCCCCGCTGGGAATCGAGTGAATTGAGTTTCTTTAAATCGGTGGCGAGCGTCTTATCCTGAGTGATGATCAGAACCTTATTTTGGATCCTGAGACTCGAAACGGCGGTATAGATGGCATTGTCAGCAAATCCATAATTCGTATTGGATTTGGTGACTTCGAAGATTTTGTGAAACCACTTGTCGTGGTGCAGAATCTTCAGTGCTCTTTTGGCTTCAATGCGAGCTTCTTGGTTATCTTTGCTCGCAGCATGCTTTTTGAGTTCTTCAACGCATTCGCCTAAGACAATGACATGCAATCCGTCTTTCCAATACTCGTGGGATGCCGTAAGGTTATCCATAAACACCGGGAAGGAATCTTCCATCAAGGAACACGTATCCACAAAGACATAGTCATAGATTGATAAGAACTTGGCTAAGCTTGAGGATTTGGTTTCCTCACTGTACATATTAAATTTGTTTTTAATGTACCTCCTGGCATTTATTCTACACTGAAAAAGGGATGTTGCCCATGGAAAGGGGAAAAACCGGGGCGGAGCCCCAAAAGAGATCTAAGAAAAACCAGGACAAAATCCCCCCTATAATTTTATTTCCGTTAATTTCTTTTCCCTCGAAATCGAAAACGAATGCAACACACGATGACTCAGCCTATGTTTTGGAGGCAACCTTGGAGGCTCTTTTTATGAAAAATACCAGCAAATCCCTCTTATCTTAAACTCTACGATGATTCTCGTGTCTTGTAAGCCGAGTACGAATTCGACCGCCAAATCGGCGTTGAACACCATGGATATGTTTGCGACGTATTCTTTCCCGACTACGATGAATAACAATTCTCAGACGTCTTGTCCCCATGACGTCAAAGTCTGCGAAAGCGGAACCAAGTTTCTCGCTCAGGAAATCGCCTACGAAAAAACCGTCACTTTGACGAATGGCTTCATCGGCCGCCTTGAAGAGACACTCAATAACGATATGTATGCGGCCGGCAAAGGGATCAATTGGTTCTCCACCACCATCAGCAAAGACTATCGGCAAGGGGATTATGTCGCCTTAAGCGCAGCCCTCTTCGGTCCGAAAGATTTCACGACAGCGTAATCTCCGACTATTTGATGTTTCAAGGCCTGATTTGCGGGTCTTTTTTCAACGAAAAAGCCCCGTATTTGAACGAGGCTCCCATCGATCGAAAGAGAATCAAGCGGCCGTCAATGTCGAAGAAGCGCCAGTGTACGTGCCAATCAGCGTTCCATCGCTCGCTTTCGCCGTGAAGGCGCAAGCGCTGTCTGTGATGTCGGCCCCGGCCGTGAAATCGATCGTGACGTTAAGATAAATCACGCCATCTTTCACCAACACATACTCCCGCGTCGAATCCGTCGTCTTCGCCACCGAGTCAATGATGACGCCGCTCGCGAGACTCGCCGAGGCGGTTTTGGCCTCTTGGCCATCGATCGAACCCGAATCGTAGTCTGTGCAGTTCTTGCTCAGGAAATAGTAGTTCGTGCCTTTGGTAACGAAAGCGCGGATGCCATCGGTCGTAATCACGGCAGCGTCGGACGAAATCGTGCTGGCGAGGACGCTGATGCCCGTCGTCGCATTTTCGCTGGTAATTGTCACTTCATTCAGCGTTGAACCGCCCTCCCAGCTCAATCCTTCCGCTGTGATGCTCATCTTGTAGTAGCTAATGCCTTTGCAGCACCCCATATAGGTGCCCAAGAAAGCTTTGCCCGACAAGGGCGAAGCGTACGCTTCCTTGGCAATCGCCACCGAACTCGCTTCGCTTCCTTTGACATCGAAATAATAGATCGTCTCCGCCGTCACATCGAAATGGGCGGACGAGGTGATGGTTGTGATCTTCGTCTTCTGATCGGCTTCGTAGAGAATAAGCGTCACCGTGCCGCTAGCCGGAGTCAGAGTCAAAGTGAAAGTGCCAGCGACGTCGGCGGTGAACGTGTAGTACTTATCCGTGGTCGTCGCATCAAGCGTCACCGAGGGCTGGGTCCAATCATAGGCAATCGCGCTGGCGAAATTATCGCCTGGCTGTGAAGTGACACATTGAAGAGTGAAGCCGCTGCCGTTCGTGCTCGCTGGATAACCAACTTTGACGAGATAGGTGCCAACCGCCATCGTGTAATCGAGTTCGAAAGTCGTGCCGTAATAGGTATCATCTTCTCCCCAGCCGCTGCTCGAAGTCGTTCCCGTTTCTTTGGCCGAAGCTAAGGTCGTAGCGCCCGTCGAATCAAGCAAATCGACCGTCTTTTGATAATATTGGGAACCACCACCTAAGATCAAGCGATAGGTGGCGGAAGTCGTAATCGCAAGCGAATAATAGGTATAGTTCATACCCTGGTTCGCCACGGTGATTGCCGCCGCATCGACCGCGAGGGTCAGCGGATTGCTGGCAATGGTTCCCGCCGGCATCGCGGCGAAGGTGAAGGAGATCGTCTTCGCCGTGCTTGTCACATCGTTGGTCGTCACCATCACATAGTAGACGGCATCCTTTTCAAGATCGACGGCTTTGCCCGAAGTGCTGATGCCAGAGACACTCGCCACCTTCGTCAAAGTCG
>JBAYEZ010000024.1:0-10243 GCA_041667485.1 Bacilli bacterium | reverse complement strand
TCCGGCGATGACCGCGGATTTCAGCTTCATCGGAGACGCCGCCGAGCGATGCCTTGTAGAACTTGCGCCCCAGAGCGCGGGCGATGGACTTGCCTAAGGAAGTCTTGCCGCATCCCGGAGGCCCATAAAAGCAAAGGATCGGGGCCTTGAGGCTGCCGGTCGAACGCTTGACCGCCAGATATTCAATGATCCGTTTCTTAACTTTAGTCAAGCCATAGTGGTCTTCATCAAGAATTTTTTGGACATTGTCCAAATCATCGTTATCCTCGGTTTTCTGATACCAAGGCACCCGCATGAGAACGTCGATGTAATTCATGATAAGCGAAGCCTCAAGCGAGGCTTCGGGCATCATTTCGAAGTGGCGCAGTTCGCTCTTGACCTTCGCCTTGACGTTATCCGGGTACGGGTTTTTCTCGATTTTCTCTTTGATCGTGTCTTCGTTTTCTTCGCTGTCCTCGCCTTCGCCAAGTTCGTCCTTAATTGCCTTCATCTTCTCGCGCAGGAAGTATTCCTTTTGCGATTTTTCGGCTCGTTCGCGGACGGTGTCGTTCAGCTTTTCGTCGATCTGATCGATCTCTTTCTGCTGGCCGATAATCTCGAGCATGGCGGAAAGACGGGCGTTCACGCTCGCTTCGGAAAGAATCTTCACCTTCTGATCGAGAGTGATCGGAAGATAGGCGGCCAAGGTATCGGCGATGTCATTGCTGGCTCCGCCTTTCCCAAGCGAATTAAGGGCGCTCTTCGGAATGTCGGCGCCGATCGAGGGCGTATTTTCGAGGCTTTCGACGATTTTGCGGATCAACGCGACTTCTTCGTTGCGGTCGCCCAAAACATCCTCGATCAGGGTGCCGGTAGCCAAATAGGTTCCATTCTCTAAGCGGATGTTGCTGAGCGCGACCCGCTTCGAGCCGATGACGCGGATGCGGTAAAGCGGCGAAGAATTGACGAAATTGACAATCCGGCAAAGGGTGCCGGTCATGAAGATTTCAGCGTTAGGATCGCTTACGTCGCTTTTGCTCGGATCTTTCTGACAGGCGACCAAAAGAAGCGAATTGGTCACCCCGCGCGAGCGGTCAATGGCGGCCACGCTGTAGGCGCGGCTGGCTTCGATCGATTCCGTCATATTGGGGAACACAAGGAGCCCCCGCGTGATAAGAAGCGGGAGATCGAGGGTGTCTTTAATAGGCTGTTTGATGTCGTCCATGGACATTTTTCCTCCTTAAGAGCGAAAGATGACTGCCACCATTATAAGCGTGGCTTTAGCACTGTCAAGTAATGAGTGCTAATTGCCAAAAAAGCTAGGGTGAATCTTTCGATACCACCTTAGCTTTAGCCGCCTAGAAAGTTTTCGTTATTTCGAGACAGACAGAATGAAGTCGTGAATCTTTTTCTGCCGGAGATTATCCTTCCACTGCTCCATATTTTTGGCAAGGACATTCCGCACTTCTTCTTCCTTCATCTTATACTGATCGGCGATTTTTTTGATTTCGGCATTGACGTCGTCGTCGCTGACCGCGATTTTCTCGGCCTTGGCGATTTCTTCAAGGACCAAGAACTCCTTGATGTTCTTCTCGGCCTGAGCCGAATAGGTCTTCTTGAGGTCGTCTTCTTTGCTGCCGGTGATCTCGAGGTATTGCTCAAAAGTCAGACCTTGTTTTTCGACTTGCTTCTTGAGGTTCTCTTCGAGGTTGGCGGCTTCG
The DNA here is from genome assembly GCA_041667485.1 of Bacilli bacterium. Lineage (GTDB taxonomy): Bacteria > Bacillota_I > Bacilli_A > RFN20 > CAG-826 > UBA4951. The sequence goes on along the minus strand of JBAYEZ010000024.1, from coordinate 8,543 downwards.
TTGGCGATGATTTCCGGATCGATCACATAGGTGGTCTTTGCGACGATCTGGTCGATGATCGCTTGATAATACTTATTCTCTTCGCTTTCGACTTTGCCTTTGAGAAGGCTTTCCTTTTCGTGGGCTTGGAGTTTGGCAATGGTATCGACGTCGGCGACGCGGAGTTCTTTGACCGCATCATCGCTGAGGGCGGGGATCTGCTTCTCTTTGACTTCGTGGAGCGTCACTTTAAAGGTCGCTTCTTTGCCGGCGAGTTCTTTGACATAATTGGTCGGGAAGGTGACTTTAAGATCTTTCTTGTCGCCGCTCTTCATGCCGACGACGCCTTCTTCGAAGCCCGGAACGAACTGGTGCGAGCCCAGTTCGAGCGTGTAGTTATTGGCTTTGCCGCCTTCAAAGGCTTTGAGGGTGCCTTTCTCATCGGCTAAATAGCCATCGAAATCAAGGACGACGGTGTCGCCGAGTTTCGCTTCGCGCTCAACGAGAGCGAGCGAAGCGTTGCCCTCGAGGAGTTTGTTGATCGAATCGGTCACTTCGGCGTCGGTGACGCTCGGGGCGACTTTTTCGGCTTTCAAGCCCTTGTATTCGCCGAGTTTGGCACTTGGGAAAAGCACGATGGTATAAACGATTTCGAGTTGATCCGGGCTCATCTTAGTCACATTGACCGACGGGCGGAAGAACGGCGTGAGTTTCTCTTCGGCGAGAACGTCGCTGTAGACCGGAGTCAAGACGGCTTCAATCGCTTCGTTATAAACCGCTTCTTGGTTGATGGCCTTCTCGACCATTTCTTTCGGGGCTTTGCCCGGACGGAACCCCGGAATCGAAACCCGGGCGGCGACTTTCTGGAAGGCTTTCGCTTGCGCGTCTTTCCAAACTTTTTGCTCGACCTCAACGATCAGCTTTTCTTGGCTGTCGGAGATCTTTTCGATGGTGTGTTGCATTGCTTTTTTATCTCTCCATGCGTTTTTTGCACGACGAATAATATAACCTATCTTTAGATAGGACACAAACAAAAAGGCTTCGCTGAACGCATTTTCGAGCCGAAAAGGGCCTAAATCCCAAGGGGTGGATGTTTCTTCAGCACGAGAGCGATCTTCTCGGCTTCCTTGTCCACCGCTTCTTTTTCGAGAGCGTATCGCGCGTGCGTTTCCTCTGTCTCTTGATCGTTCCGAAGATAGGAACGGGCAATCTTCAGCAAAGCCGAAGCCAATAAGGGATCCTCACTCTTCGTTAAGACTTCTTCGGGATAGACATCGAGAATGTAGTCATTCAAGAGGCTTTCAGCGATGCCCGAAACGGAGGGATCCCCCGCCGCTTTGCGCAAATAGGAAAGGAAATCCGAGAAGATTTTGCCCGAATAAGGCGGATTCGTTTCCGCGGGAACGAGGTGGTAACTTTTCCCGTTTTTCGTAAAAGTAACCTCTTCCGCGCAGCGGGCGGAAATGAGGAGCAAGAAAGCGTAGGTTTTGACTTCGCTGTGGCGCGAAGAAACGAGCAAGGTTTTGATTGCCGTGATATGCTCTTTTGCCATTGCTCCCGTCATCGCGCTCAATAAGGTCAAAATTTGATAGTCATCTTTGCTCGTTTTTAAGATCCCATCGACTTTGTCGGAGCTGAGGCCGGCGGAAAGGGAGCTGTTCCTTTCCATGATTCGAATCAATTTCGGCAGATCGCGGAGATATTCCTCGACCTCTTGGGAAACATAGGGTTTGTTTTCGAAATAGGGTTCATCCTCGTAGGCCTTGTCATATTGCTTGAGAATATCGCGGAGTTCGAAGTTTGTCTTCATCGTCAAAAGAGGATTGAAAGCATAGAGGCGATCGCGGTTTTTGAAAAAGAGATCCGCAGCCTTTTGGCTATCGCCTTTGCCCAAATAAGCGGCGAGGCGGAAGAACAAATCCTCCTCTTTGCCCTCCGCGGAGGTCAAAGAAATCACCAAATCGTATTGTTTCTTTTCGAGCAAGCTTTTAAAAGAATCCATGAGGGTATTTTAGCCCAAGTGTCGCGAAAGCGAAATCGGAGCGAATGTAAAAAAATAATCTCAAGGCGCAAAAGGCGGGTTCTTGTCCATTCGGGTAAAGGAAGGGAGGTTTCCTTTCGATCATCGCGCCACCACGAGAGGGAGCGACGCGATGAGACGGAGTAAAGACGGTGCGATCCGGCAAATCAACGCCCCGTTATTAGCCATTGTCCTTTTTCTTACTAACAAAGTAAACGCCTCCCCCAACCATCGTGATGGGGGCCCTGCTCGGCCGTCTCATTTGAGGGGGAAAAACAAACCCGAAAACCGTTTTCGAGGACGAAAAAGAAGCGAATATTCGCTTCTTTTGGCTATCTTACTGCTTTTTCGAAAGATCGGGCGAAGCGGCCGCGATTTTCTCAGCATGCTGGCAGAGGGCGATGATCTCGTCGAACTTTGCGCCCCGGGCATCGAAATAATAGTAGTTCTTCGTCCCTTCCTTCCGCACTTTGACAATCTCCGACTGTTTGAGGAATTTCATGTGATGCGACACCGCCGGGCGCGAGAGGTTGCTCATCGCGCAGATTTCGCCAACCCGGATCCCCCGATTCTCCCCTTTCTCCAGCATCGCGATAATCATGTGAATGCGGGTCTCGTCGCCGAGGGCGATAAACGCATCTTGGCATGAGGCAAACTCCTTGGCCAACTTCTTCATTTCTTCGCTGCGGTCTTCCATAGTTTCTCCTTTTATTCGTTCGAGATTTCGAACCATCCGCATTTTAGGTTCAAAAGATTCCTTTCGCATTATCGGTAAAGTATTTGTATCCCGATCATTTATGAATCGTTGCTCGACAATTTCAATTAGAAATACAAATTAAAAACGATAACAATGAAATAAAGTCAAAGCATTTAGTAAGGAATAAATGGAAGAGCCTCATAGACAAGCCCTTAATTTCCTAAAAGAAAATGGCTCCACGCTTCCCCTAAATCGGCCAAGGATTTGGCCGCATTAGCGGGGCTTGTCGAAGGCAAGACGAAGAAAGGAACGTCCGCCTTGTTTTTTTGATAACGCTCAAAAAGTTTCCCCGCCGTCCCCCCGTTGAGGAGAATCGTCTTAATCGGGGCTTTGATGAGAGAAAGATCGCTTGGCCTCACCTGGCGAATCGAGGCATCGCTCGAACCAAGGATCTCGCAAGCGCCAATCACGTCATAAAGCGCAAGGTGATGGCGAAGGACCAGCGATCTCTTTTCGATAATGCTCAGAGGGACGTCTTCTTGGTAAACCTGGGCCAAAAGACGCCAAAACCGATTCTGGGGATGGCCGTAATAGAACGCTTGTTCCCGCGATTTCACCGAAGGAAACGAGCCGAGGATCAGAATCGTGCTCCTTTCGTCATAAACCGGCGGAAAAGGATGAACAAGGAAAGCTGACTTCATTTTTTGCACTTCCTTATTATAGAGAGAAAAAAAGAAAATGGCACCGAGCCTGTGATCGGCGCCATCTTCAACTTGTTTGGCGCGCCCGAGCCGACTCGAACGGCTGACCCACAGCTTAGAAGGCTGTTGCTCTATCCGGCTGAGCTACGGGCGCAAATGCGCCTAAGCGCCCCACTAATATACTCACTTCGGTAGGAGAGAGCAAGGAAAGAACTAGAGGGTCTTGATCTTCGCAAAAAGAGCTTGGGCCACCTCATCGGGCAGCACTTGCTTTAACTCCTCGAGCGTCGCCCCTTTGAGTGAGTCAATCGTCGGATAGTGCTTGCGGAGGACTTCTTTCCGCTTCTCGCCGATGCCATTGATCTCGTCGAAGAGCGAGCGATTCATTACCTTGCTCCTTTCCTTTTTGTGGAAGGTGATGGCGAAACGATGGACCTCATCCTGCATCCGCATCAAGAGGAAAAATAAGGGCGAGCGCGAATCCAGGGGATAGGTTTTTTCATCTTTATCGACAATGCCTTCCGTTTGGTGCTTATCGTTTTTATAAAGACCATAGACTGGGATTGAGACCTCGGCTTGATTTAAGGCCTCAAGGCAAGCGTGGACTTGAGTCAAACCCCCATCGACCAAAATCAGATCCGGGTAGGATTGCTTCTCGTCTTTGAGCCGTTTGTAGCGGCGATAGGTGATTTCTTTCATCGAGTGATAGTCATCGCCCGCGTCTTCCTCATCAAGATGGAACTTGCGGTACATCCCCTTGGCGGGCTCGCCATTGATGTAGCAGACCATGGCGCCGACCGGCGAGGAGCCTTGGAGGTGAGAGTTATCAAAAAGCTCGATCCGATAAGGGGTTTCGATGTTGAGGAGTTTTCCGAGCTGCTCCAAAAGGGAAGCGTTATCGTCTTCGAGGCGGGCACTCATGAAATGGGCGTCGAGCCCCTGCCTCGCATTGAGGGCGGAGAGATCGATTTGCTCCAAAAGGCGGCCTTCCTTGGGCGTGATGACTTTAGCCGCGGGGTAGACCGAAAGGAATTCCTCGGCGAAACCTTCGACGTTACAGGCGATTTCACTCGGCAGATCGTTATTTTGATAATAGCTTTCAATCAGTTCGGCCACCTGCTCATTCGCTTCGCCGAAAGAGGGTACCACCTCGACGTGTTTGCCTAAAAGAAGCCCGCGCCGATAGGTCATGACCGAGAGGGCCAAATAAGAGTCGCGCTCGGCGTAAGCGAAGACGTCCCGATCAGTCTTATCGCTATTGAGTTCCACCGCTTGTTTCGCCGTGGTCCGATTGACCGCCTCGATCATTTCTTTATAGGATTCCGCGTCTTCGTAACGTTCCTCGTCGCTCGCCGCGATCATCTTGGCTTTCAAATCATTCACCGCTTCGTCGGTGTGGCCATCGAGAAAGGATTTGATGTCGGCATAAAGATGGTCATAAACATCAGGCTCGATTTTGTTGATGCAGGGTCCTAAGCATTGACCAAGATGATAATAAAGACAGGGTTTATCGGGGATATTACGACATTTTCGCGTCGGGTAAACCGAGTTGAGAAGGTCGATGGTTTTGTAGGCATCGGAAGCGTTCGGGAAGGGGCCGAAATAGAAGAAGCGCTTATCGTTGGCCCGCCGAGCAATCTTCAAAAAGGCGTCGTCTCGCTTCACCGCGATGTAGGGATAATGGGAGTCATCCATCATCATGATGTTGTAGCGGGGATAGTAGGTCTGAATTAGGTTCATTTCGAGAATGAAAGCCTCTTGGTCGGTGTGGACGATGATGAAGTCGAAATGATCGACATGGGAGACCATGGCGAAGACCTTGCCAGCTTGGGGACGAAGAAAATACTGGCTCACCCGTTTCTTGAGGTTCTTGGCCTTGCCGATGTAGATGATCTTATCGTCCTTGTCTTTCATCTGATAAACACCCGGTTTATCAGGCAAAAGGGCAATAAGACGTTTTAGTTTCTCCGTCAGTTCCATAATTTATTTCAGATGGAGGATCGTGGCGCCCCCACCGCCTTCGGCGCCATCGGCGCCTTCGTAAGAGGCAATAAAATCCTTGTGAGCGGCGGCGTAGTCACGGACCACCTCTCGAAGCACCCCAGCCCCCCAACCATGGATGATCCGCACCCGCTTAAAACCTTTGAGGCGGCATTCATCGAGATACTTGTCGAGATTGAGTTCGGCTTCTTCGGCCCGCTGGCCGATGAGATTGAGTTCGAGCGGTACGCTCTTCGCCATCATCATTTCGTCGACTTTGAGGCCGCTCATTGGCGCGATGGGTTCCTCTTTCGGGGCTTCGACCACCACAACTTGATCATTTCGGACTTTAAAGGAGAGACCCTCTTTGGAGATGACCACCACTTTATTGCCGCGGATTTCATCGACCCTTCCCGAAGAATAAAGGCTGGGGATATTGACATAATCGCCAACTTTGACCAGGCCCGTGAAATGCTCTTCGTGGGCTTTTTCTTCGAGGTCTTCGAGCTGTTTCTTCGCCGAGATGACCTCATGGAGTTTGACGTCGTTCCGCTCGACAGACTTCAAGATCTCATCCATCTGTTCGCGGTAGCCATCGAGCATTTCGTTCTTTTTGGCCTCAACGTCAGAAAGATAGTGATCCTGTCGCATCCTTAACGAGGCTTCTTGGGCGGCAAGAGCGGCTCCTTTTTTCGCGAGTTCCGTTTCTTGAGCAAGCACTTTGGCCTTCTCATCTTCGGTCTCTTTCGTGACTTCGCCGAGTTTTTTGATGGCCTCGGTCACCGAGGTTTCTTCGTGGGAATTCACATAGTCTCTCGCAATTTGAAGCACTTCTTCGGGGATACCAAAACGCTCGGCGACCACGAGACCATAGGATTCGCCCGGAAGCCCCATCTTAAGTTTGTAGGTTGGGAGCAGTTTCTTCTCATCGAACACCATCGAGGCGTTGGTGATCTCTTTGTGCGACAAGGCATAGGCTTTTAAGCCCTCAAAGTGGCTCGAAATGAGGGTGAAAGCGTGCTTTTTAATCAAATAAGAAATAACGGCGAAAGCGATGGCTTCGCCTTCTTTCGGCGAAGTGCCGGTGCCGACCTCATCGAGGAGGACAAGGTCGCGACCGCCGACCGAAGAGAGAATATCGGCGATGTTGGCCATATGGCCTGAAAACGTCGAGAGGTTGTCGCTCAAAGACTGGGAGTCGCCGATATCGACGTAAATATGTTTGAAATAGGAAAGAGTCGCCCCTTCATCCGCAGGGATCGCGAGACCGCATTGGTTCATCAAGACAAGAACGCCAAGCGTCTTGAGCGCAACGGTTTTGCCCCCGGCGTTCGGCCCAGAAATGACGATGAGAGCTGTTTTTTCATCCATCTTGAAATCGTTGGCTACCACTTTGGAGGGGTCAATGAGGGGGTGGCGGGCATTCGTGAGATCGATCGTGACTGCCTTTTCGAGGCGAGCGACATGGCTCTTCGTCTCATCGGCGTAGAGGGCTTTGGCTTGAACGAAATCAAGATATCCGATCATCCTGTTGTTCAGCAAAACCGGCTCCGCCACCGAGGCAATTTCACTCGATAACTCAGCCAAAAGACGACGAATTTCAGCGCGTTCGTCGTTCCGTAATTCGACCATTTTGTTATTGAGTTCGACCAAGACTTCCGGCTCGATGAAGGTAGTTTCACCGCTGCCGGAGACATCCTGGACGATGCCCTTCACCTTATTTTTGTAAGCGTTGGCGACCGGGAGGACATAGTGGCCGTTTTTGATGGTCAAAGTGGTATCGGAAAGAAAAACCTTGTTCTGGTCGAGAACGAAGCCAAGTTTCTTCTTCATTTCGTTTTCGAGATGGGTGATCGAAAGGCGAACGCTGTGAAGCTTCGGCGAGGCGTTATCGAAGATTGAAAGATCAGGAGCGATAACTTTGTGGACGTCTTTCTCGAGGAATTCGAGATGAGGAAAATTGGCAACGTAGCCAAGCAAAAGCGGCGAATCTGTGATGGGACGGAAAAAGGCCAGCAAACTCTTTTCCTGCAGAACATCGTTGGCGGCCTTTTCGAGATCTTCAATGGAGAGAACCCCACCTTTTTGCGCCAGTTCGACCGCGCGGGAAAGATCGCTCGAAACATCGAGCGGAAGCCGGCCATAGCGGACTAAAAGGAACATCATTTCCTCGAGGCGGGCAAGTTCCTCTTTGAGGTGCTCCTCCTCGGGGATCATCGTTAAGGAACGGGCTAAGGCTTTGCCCACTTCGCTTCGAGCATAGCCAGCCACTTTCTCACTGATTTTGCTGAATTCAAATTTCTCGTAGATATTTTGCATGGTGAAAGTATAGCACCCCGCCTCGTTTCTTAGATAAGAAACGTCTCGAAGCAACTCTTTCGTGACGGACAAGGGGTAAAACGGGGATAGGGCCTCGGGAAAAAGAACGCAGATTCATTTGCGTAAAACTTTTTTGAGTTTGCCTTTTTCCCCGCCCCTAATTTCCGCGTATGCTACAATTTAAGCAAATGAATCCCGCCCAGCCCTCTATTTCCTTCCAAATCGATGAAGCAACCCTCGCCAAGATGAAAGACTTCTATGGGCCTTTCAGCGAACCTTCTAAGAACGCATACATCGACCTTTTTGCCCGAGGCGAAGAGGTAACAGTCACCATCTATAAACGCAATAAAGCCGGGAAAATATCGGCGTCGTTTCAAGGCGAAAAGGCCACAGATGAAGCTATGATTTGGAATAAAGATGCTGCTCAAGAAGCCAGCAAATCCCTCGCTTCCCCCGTCCAATCGCGGACGATGCATCCAGACCCGGTAGTCTTGAACCGTTATCCCCAAATCGGGAGCGATGAAGTTGGGACGGGCGATTTCTTCGGCCCTATCTGCGTTTGCTCCGCCTACGTCGAAGAAAAAGGCCTCAAGAGAATCAATGAGTTCGGCATCACCGACAGCAAAAAGATGGCCGATGATTACATTTTGAGCATCGGGCCAATCTTGATTCACGAATTCGAGTATTCGCAGCTCAGCCTTCCCAACGAAAAATACAATGCGGTCCATGGCGCGCTCAACATGAATGCGATTAAGGCGAAAATGCATAACCGCTGCGACCTCAACCTCCGCTCGAAACATCCCAACGCTTTCATCTACCAAGATCAGTTTGCAGAACCGAGCCTCTA
>JBAYEZ010000023.1:0-10343 GCA_041667485.1 Bacilli bacterium | reverse complement strand
GCTGTTCGCGGGCGGCCTGAGCTTTCGCTTCTTCTTTCGCAACATTCAAATTCGCTTTGTCGGCGGCGATCGTGGCCTCGAGTTTCGCCTTTTCTTCGTATAAGGGCGCGAGGGCGCTTTCTACGGCTTTCTCCGCCTTCTTATCTTTCAGATTAAAGAGGAGACGGTTCAGCATTGTCTGATCATCGCGAAGCGTCTTTTCTTCCGGCTCGATCAGCTTCTCGAAACGACTGGCGTTATGAAGGAGCATCGCCTCTTCCATCTGGTGGCCAATCGTATAAGCCGGATTGAGGGCGGTCATCGGGTCTTGGAAAATCATCGCAATCTTGTTGCCACGAATCTTCCGCAGTTCTTTCTCTTTCATCCCAACGAGTTCTTCCCCATTGAAAATCACTGAGGAACCCGGCTTGATTTTGCCCGGAGCGACAAGAATCTGCATCAAAGAGGCGGCGGTCACGGATTTGCCCGAGCCCGACTCACCGACGATGCCAAGGATCTTGCCTTTTTCGACGCTGAAAGAGATGCCTGCCACCGAACGGACTTCGCCCGCCGGAACCTGGAAGGAGGTTTGAAGATTATTAACGATTAATAAAGTGTTTTCCATAGCGATTACCTCTGCAGCTTCGGATCAAATGCATCCCGAAGACCATCGCCGACGAGGTTCAAGCAAAGAACCAAAACGCAGATGAAAAGGGCGGGGATGAACATCAAATACGGATAATTCGTCAGCGCGCCTTCGGCATCGCTGCAGAGCGAGCCGAGCGAAGGCATCGGGGCCGAGACACCAATGCCAATGAAGCTCAGAAAGCTTTCGGTAAAGATGGCGGAAGGAATTTCGAGGCCCGCCGCGATGATGATGACCGACATGCTGTTCGGAATGAGGTGCTTGCGGATGATGAAGCTCGGTTTGGCGCCGATCGAACGGGCGGCCAAAACATATTCTTGTTCCTTAAGACCGAGGACTTGGCCTCGGACTAGGCGGGCCATGCCAACCCAATAAAGAAGGGCAAAAACGATGAAAATCGAAATCATGCCCGGACCCAGTTTGGCCAAAGGGGTGCCATCGAGCGAATTGCCGATTGTCTTATTGAAGACGACCGAGAGCAAAATGATGATGACGATATCCGGAATCGAGTAAATAACATCGACAATCCGCATCATGATCATATCGACCTTGCCGCCAAAATAGCCCGATACGGCGCCATAGATGCTGCCGATGATGAGGACGATGACCGCAGCGAACAAACCCACGAAGAGCGAAATCCGGCAGCCATAGATTACCCGGATGAAATAATCACGGCCCGCCGAGTCAGTCCCGAAGATATGAGGCCAGACAAACTGGCCAACCGCCTGCAGCGCCTTTTCGGTGTCGCTATATTGAAACGGTGCCAAATAATTGTAGGTGTTGTCGTAGTTATGGCTGACCGAAAGCATATCGGTGTAGCTGTAAGGGTAGACCCCATCAATCGGGATAATGATGATCGCCAAGATCAAGATGATAAGGATGATGCCTGCCACAAGCGCGACCGGATTCTTGAGAAGGCGATGGCACGAATCGCGAAAGAAGGAAGTCGAAGGCCGCAAATGGGTTTGGGCCGCCTTTTCGTCGTTATTGGCTTTCTTGGTCTCTTTGTCGTAATCGGCCAAATGGAAAATATTCGGCCGATCATAGTCGGCTTGTAGCGAAAGTGGAAAGGGTAATTTTTGTCCAAATTTCATAAGCGCTACTCCAATTCCACCCGCGGGTTGACAACCTTATAAAGCAAATCGCTGATGAGCGTCATCGCGACGACGATGACGGTCAGGAAGATCGTGGTGCCCATCACCATCGAATAGTCCCGAGCGAGAATCGATGAGACAAAGTATTTGCCAATCCCCTGAACCTGGTAGATTTGTTCAACAACCAAGGAGCCGGTGATGATCGAAGCAAACATCGGTCCGGCATAAGTGATGGTTGGAGCCAAAGAGTTTTTCATGACATGACCGAAAAGAATCCGGGCTTTGCTGGCGCCCTTGGCTCGAGCGGTGATGATGTAATCGCTTCCTAAAGAATCGAGAGTCGCCGAACGGGAAAGCCGAGTGATATACGCGCTTGGGTAAATCGCGAGAGTGATAATCGGCAGGATCAAAGCTGGATAGCCGCCATTGGTCCAATCGGTGGGAAGCCAATGAAGCTGAAGGGCGAAGAAATAAAGCAAAATCGTGGCGATAACGAAGCTTGGGAAAGCGACGGAAGCAGTCGAAAGCACCATGATAACCCGATCGAGCCAGGTCCCCCGTTTCACCGCCGCCAAAGAACCAAAGAGCGTGCCGACGACAATGGCGATAACCGCGGCGATGAGACCCATCGGGAAACTGAAGCGCATCCCGTCATTGATCAAATCGATGACCATTGCGGACTTCGTTTTTAAAGACGGGCCAAAATCAAAGGTCAAAATACCCCTAAGATAACGGAGATATTGGACGAAGAGGGGGGCGTCAAGACCATATTTCTTATTGAGGGCCGCCAGAGTGGCAGCCGAAACGGAACGCTCAGAAAGGAAAGGCCCGCCCGGAATGAGCTGCATGAACCAAAACGTAATGGTCGCCACTACAAAAATAGTGACAATTGCCAGCAAAATTCGTTTAACGATGTACGCTAGAGTTTTTCCATTCATAACAGTGCCTGTCCTGTTACCGGAGCGTGAGCCTAATGATTAGTGCCCGCCTCGATGCTTTGAAGTTTATGGGGAGTCAAAAAACTGTCAATAATTATTTTTCATTGCGCGATATTTTCATTGTTTGTAAGCGTTTTCATAACGAAATATTCACTGTTTATTTTTGCTTCTTTTTTTGCAAAATCCCCATGTTTTCTTTGCTTTTCGTGGTAATTTTTCGCTTGTTTCACCCCAAAAAACTTAACGATTTTCACCGCTTTTCAGAGGTAAAAGAAAAGCCAAAAATGGAAACTTGCCAAAGGAGAAAACATCTTGATGTTTCTTAGCCGATCCAGCGGTCGCCGCGATCGAAGTCGTGCTCGTTTTCGGCGAGCCAAAGGAAATGGACGAAGGCGGAAGGCCGTTTGAAAAAAAGATTGCACCATTGAAGTAGACGAGGAGGTCGACTCTTCCGATGAAGCGACAAGCGAATTTGTCAAAGCAAAGGAGACGCTCTTTTTGTCCTTCTCGTCGTCGACGCGCCTGATCAAAAAGAGGACAGGCTAACGACAATGGCCCCTTTGGGGAGCTCTTTTTCACGGCGTTGCCCCGACTCGATTTGACCCTTGTGTCTAATCAAGAAAGAGAAATCTTCTTTTATTCGCTCTGGAGAATAAAAAAGTGAAAAGGACCCCTTTCGAGGTCCGAGGTGATTCCGCATAGCGAGCTTGCAACAACCCGCCACGCGAGGTAACTAACCTAACGGTCTTTCCGAATGACTCTCCATCAAACTTAGGACTACCGTCAGCCTATACCTTTCCATACGGCTTGCGCCTCCGGATAGACACCGCCATTACTTTCCCGTTGGCTGGAGGACAAGGCCCTTCGAACGCGCCGATCGAGCGCTTAGGCAATTCAGTAGGTTTCCCCGCTGAATGGCATTATTTAACCATAGGTCGAAAAACTGTCAATTATTATTTTTTATCGAATCTTCTTCTTGCGATGGCAGGCCACTTTTTATTTTTAACCCACCGCTTTTCTGATAAAAAAGCCCGGCATAACCGGGCTTGACATCGAATGAGAGATTAGGCTTCTTTGATCTTATAGGAGATCACGCCAGCCACGATGCTCGTGAGCGCCGAGGCTACCGAGGCAACGCCCGCGGCGATGAAACCCCAGCCTAAAGTCAGATCTTGCGGATGAGCGCCCGTCGGATCGAGATAGCCGCCGATGAGATTCTTAGCAAGGAAGAAGAGAATCGCGGTCGCGGCGAAGCAAAGGCCCGCTAAGAAATCGAGGAAACCAACGAACTTCTTGCCGCCCTGGCCAAAGCTGAAGATAAAAGCAATCAATTGGAAGAAAACGCCGACGCAGCCGAGAACGAAGGCGGTAATCAAACCACCATAGGGGCCGCCATGATACGAATTGACGCCGGAGGCGCTATTGCCGAAAACAAAATCATAAGCAACGATATTCTCGCCCGTCGTCGTGACGAAGCCCGTCCCAAGCGGGAAGAGTAACGCGCAGGCGCTGAAGATGATGATCACCATCCCCAAGAGAATCAGTAAGCCATTGTTCTTTTTCATGTTCAAAATCCTTTTCGTTGAAACGAAACTATCTTACTAGGTTATCCCCTCTTCTTCAAGAAGAGACCTTACCCTCAACGAAGAGAAATCAAGCGGCGCTAACCGTCAAGGTGATTCCTTCCGAAGTCATCGCGGAGAAAACAACCTTATACGGAAAGGTTTTTCCGTCGTTCATCGTGCTCACAGAATCATAGTAATAATTCGGGAAGCTATTTTGGTAAGTGACATAGGAAAAGGTATCGCCGGCTTGGAAAAGCGTCGAATTGTCGGCATGGTAGCGGACGCCTGAACTGGCGCATTCGGTGTCAAAATTCCGCTTAAGGGTGCAGTCGATCGCCTGAATCGCGCGAAAATTCTCATCAAGGACGTTATAACCATTTGAATTCGAATGGGCCCGGATCGTGTAGGAGCTGGAGTTATGAACCAAGGCGTCAGTGTAAGAGTAACTCACGCTCGAGCCCGAAACCATCGCCTTGGCCAAACGCTCATCGACGTGATAAATCCGGACTCCGTTTTCCCTGAAGGCGGGATAGCGGTTCGGATAGGTGTTTTCAGAATCGGAGAGATTCAAAAGATCCGGGGTGTAATATTCGAGCAGCATATACTCATCGAAGGCGCTGCCATTCCAGCTGTTGTCCGCGGGAATGAGAACCGCCTGACCCGAAGTCGACGAAGGTTTGAGAGTCAGCGTGGTCGCTCCGCTCACCACGAGCGGATCAATCCAGTCGAGCGCGAACTTCGAATAGGCGTTGTGGTCGATGATGTTGCCATCCATCATATCGATCAAGCCCATCGGGCCATAGTTCTTCGTACCGCTTATTTTTGCGGAAACGTAATAGTCTTCGAGCCCCAGCATGTGGCCCGTTTCGTGGCAGAATGTATGGGCATCAGTACCACTTTCGCCATAACCGATATTCATGAAATCGTAAGAGCCCCAGCAATAGACGCAAGCGGAGGGCGAGCTCGTCGAGGCCTTTTCTCGAACGTCCCAATAGGTGTAAGCCCAGAAAAGACTTTTGGAGAGGCTACTATCGCTTTGAATATCGGGCGCGCTATAGACCAGCCAGACGCCATCGATATGGCCGTCACCATCGTTATCGAATTCGGTGGCATCGGTATGGTAGGTTCCCTTATACCAGGCAACCGCGCCACGAAGGACGGTCCAGGTCGGGTCATAACTTGTATCGCTGCTCGTGAGAGCCGCCAAGCCGCTGGCGGTATAACCGCAATCATACCAATCGCTGACCGAGCCTTGCAAAAGAAGCTTTCCGAAAGACGATTTGTAATAGTAGGAGGATAAACTCTCCCACGAAGTATCGCTCGGATTGCCAAAGAAAGTCCGGTAAATCCGCTCGCGGTTAGCGCTGGTCGCGTTAGTGGCATAATCGTCGATGATGACGGGAATCACCAAAATCTTTTGCGCCCCTTCGGGGGTCAAGCAAATGGTCCCGCTCGCCTCGTCCATCGTCTTTTCGGGGATCGCGTTGCTCTTCGAAACGTAATTGGTGCCGCTTACGCCCGCCGCCTTCTTTGGCGCTCCGTATTGGGAGCCATCATTCGTGGAAGTGAGCAAGACGGCCGCCCCATCGCTCGGGGTCGTGCCAACGGAAGCGATCCCCGAAGAAAGGCTGGCTTCCGTGCTCGTTTTATCGGAGCTCGTCGTTTTCTCGGAGCTCGAGCCGCTCACAAAGGAGAACGTGCAGGAACAAAGTAGGCCCACGAGAAGGAAGAGAAGCGGCAAAGCGTGGTTCTTTTTCGTACAAAAACTCCTTTCCGGGCCTCACTTGGCGACGATAGACACCGTAATCGAATCGCTGCTCATCGCAGAAAAACTGGCGGTAAAGGGGAAAGCGTTCCCATCATTCATCGTCGATTTGGGGAAACTGGCGGAATAGGCGCCAAAAGAAAAGGAATCGCCCGCTTGAAATAAAGTCGAATTATCAGCGAGAACGCCAATGCGATGAGTCCCGGTGCTATTGATGAGCGTATCGTAGTCGATATCAAAGTTTCGCTTGTGGGTGCAATCGATCTCTTGGATCAAACGGAAAGCTAAGGCCGTCCCAAGCTTTTCGTTCTGACTCGAGGAATTCGAATGGGCCATCACGCTATAGGCATAGTTGTTTTTCGAAGAAGGGGTTATCACCGTATCGGTGTAATTGTGGGAGCCGCCATCGATTTCAATCTGCCGCGCATCAACGTGGTAGATCCGGACGCCAGATTCGGTAAAACCTTGAGTATCGTTGCCAGGATAAGCCGAAACGGAATCTTTCTTATTGAGCAGACTCGGGGTATAGAACTCGAGCAGCATATACTCGTCAAAAGCGCTGCCATTCCAGCCGTTTGTTGTGGTGGGTAACAAAATAGCCTGACCCGTCGTCTCCGAGGGTTTCAAGATGATGTTGGCGCTGCCCGTCACCACGAAAGGCTTGATCCAGCCAAGGGCAAATTTGCTATAAGCATCGTGATCGATGATGTTGTAATCCATCATATCGAGGCGGCCCATCGGACCGTAGTTGGTTGCGTAATTCGAGGATTTCGAAGACACATAATAATCATCGAGACCCATCAGGTGGCCGGTTTCGTGGATGAAGGTATGGGCGTCGAGACCGCTCGAGGTATAGCCCTCATACATAAAATCATACGAAGCCCAGCTGTAGCGGAAGGGAATTCGGGTAGAAATCTTGCCACCGTTATTGACCGCCGTCTCATAAGAAAGGAGGTCGCTATAGGTGTAGGCCCAGAAATCTTCGCTATCAAGCGAGGAATCTCTGCTGGCGTCCGGGGCGCTATAGACAAACCAAATCGCATCGACGACTCCATCGTTGTTGCTGTCGAATTCACTCAGATCCGTGTTATAGGTCTTCGCGTACCAAGCCGTCGCATTTTCAACGATGTCCCAAGTGGGCGTCCAAAGGCTGGAATACTCCGATTTCCCAGAATAGGTCAACTTCGAAAGTTCGCTCGAGGTATAGCCCGATTCGTACCAAGGACTGACGGTGCCGTTGATCAAGAGCTGACCGAAAGACGATTTGTAGTAAAAGGAAGCCAGACTCTCCCACGAGGTGTCGCTCGGGTCGCCAAAGAAGCTCTTGTAGATGTTGGAACGGACGGTTTCCGTCGCGTTTCGCGAAAAGTCGTCGATGATGACGGGAATCACCAAAAGATTGATTTTGCCCGTCGAGGGCATCACGAAACCTGCGCCCGACTGTTCAACCGCAAACTGGGTAAAAGAGGTGGCTTTTGCGGAGTAATTGGTCCCCGAAGGCGCTTCATCGAGCGAAGGCGCCGCGTAGGTGGAACCATCTTTTGCCGCCGTTTGCAACCCCGAAGTTGTTCCCGTTCCCCCGGGCTGAACGAGGCTCCAGAGATTGCAGGAAGAGAGCGAGATCAATAAAACCGCGCCTAAGGGCAAGGCGAGATGTTTTCCGAGTAAATTCTTTTTCATAATTTGAGTATATCGGTTTTTTCTTTCCCCGTATCATACACATTTTAAAACCCCTGCCTATTGGAGCGAAGCCCAAAGGCGGGGGTCAAGGCAAATCGTTTAAACTATTTACTTGGCTTTTTTCGCCGGGGCCTTTGTTTTCTTCTCGTCGATTGGATTGCCGAATTCATCGAGAAGGATCGGATTGGGATCGAAATCACATTTGCTGGAGATTGTCGAAGCGCATATTGAGAGGTATATCACCAAGCGCGAAGCGCTGAGCCCACCCCAATAGGATACATCGCCAAGATGACCGTAAGCATCGAAGATTGAATAATAGCCAATCCCACCAAAAAGAAGAAAGGCGACTGTGACCCAAGCGAAAGCCCAGAAGCGCCAGTCTGAATCGCCGTCAAGTGCTTTCAAGATGTAGAAGACGATCGTGCCGATCGCGCTCAAAAAGCCCAAAAGATAGAAGACGGCGCCACCGGCAAGGCCGTGGCCGAAACCAAAAATGGCCTTCGTCAAGGCAAAAGCTGTCACATAGAGACCCAAAAGCAAGACCGAAATAACGCGGGAACCATGATGGCTGATGAAAAGACTGATGAAAATGCCAAGGCTAAGAACAAAACCGATCATCATGAAGATGAGGTTGATGGTATTATCCTGTCCACTGAGCATCCCCGATGAGAGCCAAGCGAAATAGAAGATGACGAAAAGGAGGGTGAAAAGAACCCCAAAGAACATCAGAAGCACTAAGGGGGTAAAATGGCGAGAGAAAAATGCGCTGAGTTTTTTCATTGCCCGTCTCCTTTCTTGGCGGCATCGAGCCGTTTGATCTCTTCGCGGTAGGCTTTTTCCTCAGCACTATTGCAGAGGACCAAGTGACCGGGCAAAATCTCACGAAAACTCGGCTTTTCTTTTGAGTAGTCGTGAACCTTCGAAGGATTGTAGATCTGGCGAATCCGGTTTTTCTCCGACAAAGGATCAGGCTTCGGAATCGCGGAAAGAAGCGCTTTGGTATAGGGATGAAGCGGATGCTTAAAAAGTTCGTCCGAACTCGCCATCTCGACCATGTTGCCGAAATACATGACGCCGATTCTGTCGCAGAAATATTTGACGACCGAAAGGTCGTGGGCGATGAACATCATTGTGAGACCCATTTCGTTTTTGATGTCGTTGAGAAGGTTGAGAATCTGGGCGCGGATGGAAACATCGAGCGCGGAGATCGGCTCATCACAAATCAAAAGTTCCGGTTGCATGATAAGGGCGCGGGCGATGCCGATTCTCTGGCGCTGACCCCCGCTGAACTCATGGGGATAACGAGAGGCGTATTCGGGTATTAATCCGACTTTCTTCAGCATCTCAATACACTTTTCGTGGTTTTCGGCCTTGTTGTAATGGTGCTGGATGTGAAGACCTTCTTGAATAATGTCTTCAACGGTCATGCGCGGATCGAGCGAGTCCACCGGATCCTGGAAGATCATTTGGATCTCGTTAACGAGTCGGTGGGTTTCTCTGTCGTTTTTATCCGGCACCCGAATGTCATCAGCGTGGACGTTGTCATAATGGATGCGTGAAATCTCCTCCCGTTGCTGTCGAAGATGAAGCGCTTCTTCTTTCCGTGTCGCAGAAATCTGACCCCCATAGAGCTCTCGGATCTTGCTCAGTTGCTCATTTTCATTGCTCAAAGCCACTTGAATTAATGATTCAAGTTCCTGAATCTGAGCGGAATACTTCGATTGGATGATTGGCAGAATTTGATCGCTATCTTCATCGCCCGGGACGCATTTCTCTTTGATTTCGGCGGCCTCTTCTTTCTTGAGGTCGTTCAATTGGACTTCGAGATCGCGACTCTTTAAAGGAATCGCATTGATCTCCTCGGTTTCTTTGTTTCGGAGGCCGGCGATTTTCTCGCGGGCGTGGACTTTGCTCCATTTAATCTCTTTCTCGTTCCATCTCGAGCCAGCCGAAATACGATAGCCTTTGTAATAGATGCTACCCGAGGTGATGTCATAGAGTTTTAAAATGCAACGGCCGGTCGTGGTTTTGCCACATCCGGATTCGCCAACGAGGCCAAAGCACTCGCCTTTCTTGATCTGGAAACTGACATCATGGACCGCCTTGGTCTTATAGTTCGGGCCCATCGCAAAGAATTCCTTGAGATGGATCACCGAGAGCACGATATCCTGGTCGACCAAATCCTGCCGGAAAGACATGCCGATCACATGGAGAGCGTTGCGGTCGAGTTCGAGCTCATAGGTGAGTCGTTTGATCTTCGCGTCGCTTTCCGCTTGGATTTTCGCGAAATCCGCTTCGGCTTTTGCATCGCCCTTTTTAGAAAGATAGGCTGTTTTTGCCGTGAATACTTTCTTTTTTTCTTCAATTAAGGCTTCGCTTTTCGCCTCGATAGCGGCTCGAAGTTCGCCCTTGCGTTTGGCAGCGGCTTCCCGCTTGGCCTTCTCTTCCGCAGTTGGGCCGACAAATAAATCTTTAATCATTGCTTGACCCCCGCTTTCTTAAGAGAGTTCTCAATTCGGGTCGTCACGATCTTCGGTAGAACGGCTTCCGGGGCTCGCGTATCCAAAAGCCAGCTGGCGGCATAATGCGTCGATGAAATGACAAACATCGGCGGCTCTTTTTTGAAATCGATGCCGAGCGCGTAACGGCTTCGGAGAGCGAAGGCATCACCTTTGG
>JBAYEZ010000022.1:0-10464 GCA_041667485.1 Bacilli bacterium | reverse complement strand
GCCTAAATCGTTTTTGTTGGTCGCCCAGTTCGCATCAGCTTTGGCAACGAACGCATAATAGATATCCGTTCCTTCCAAGGCGGTCATCTCAACACCAGGATGGGCATCCCAGTCATTGAACACCCCATCGATATAGGGTGAAGTCCAACTTTCCAAGGACTTTACGCCATCTTCCCTCGCCTTAAAATGGAAGTAGAAGGTGTAATGGTCAGCTTTTGTCGGAATGTTGACCACCGGGGTAGAAGAGCTGCTGGCCGGAACAGAAGTGCTGCTGGCCGGGCTAGAACTCGTCGGAGTCGAAGACGATGCCGCAGAAGAAGAAGCCGCGGCAGAAGAACCGCCGGTACCGCCACAAGCCGCCAAGGCAGTCGCTGCAAGAACGCCTAAGACCAAACTCGTGAGTCTCGTTTTGTTAACCATTAAATTTACGCTCCTTTCCAAATTAGTTCGGACCCCGCACTCAAAATGAGTTGGACACGGGCCCTCGTAACTTAATTGATTAGCATGCTTTATATTTTACTTGACATTCTTTTTTTGTAAATACTTTTCGTGTAAGCGTTACCATTCATTTTGTAAGGGGTAACATAACCGATTTCAATTTCGCCTAGGCGGCATCCAAAGTTTTTGTTTCGTCTCACTTCATGCGTTGCCTGAGAACTTTTGCAACTTCGCCCCATTCCCGCGCGCAATATCTTAAGGTTTACCGCGCGGGCGAGGAAACTTTTTTTCAAAAACCCGAAGAAAAAAACACTCCTGCCTCTGAAACGACATAAAAAAGGCCCTCCCTTGCGGAAGAGCCTTGTGGTTTCATCGAATTACTTAGCGGCTTGCGGATAAACGCTGACGCGCTTGCCCGATTTGCCGACCCGTTCGAACTTGACGATGCCAGTCACCGTCGCGAAGATGGTGTCATCTCCGCCTTTCTTGGCATTGACGCCCGGCATGACTTTGGTGCCACGCTGACGGTAAAGGATCGAACCGGCCGTAACGAGTTCGCCATCCCCGGCTTTGCAGCCGAGTCTCCGCCCAGCCGAATCACGGCCGTTCTTGGTGCTCGAAACGCCCTTTTTGGAAGCGAAGAGCTGGAGATCGATATAGAACTTCATGAGCTTTATTTCCTTTCTAGCTTCACGGATTCCGGATGGGATTCCGCAAGGCTTGTTAATTGCGTGATGAGGGTGCTGAGAACAATGGCATCATGCTCGGAGGGAATCTTCTTGGCTTTGAGGGAAGCATAGCCTTCCGAAGTTTGCGCTTCGTAGGCCTTTTCCTCCTCCAAGGCATTGAAGCCGCCGAGGACCACCGCGGAAACCGCGGCGCAGACGAGGTCGGCCCCATAGGGAGCCGTGTTGGCGTGTCCTTTCGCCTCAAGCGAGACGAAGTGACCGCCTTTTTCTTTCAGCACGATCGAGATCATTAGGCGTTAATAGACTTGATGACCAAGCAAGTATAGGGCTGACGATGACCGGCCTTGCGGCGGTAATTGTTCTTGCTCTTGTACTTCAAGATGACCAGTTTGGCTTCTTGGCCCTGCTTCTCGACTTTGGCGACCACGTTAGCGCCCTTGACATAAGGGTTGCCGACGATGGCTTTCTCGCCGCCGATGAAGAGAACCTTGTCAAGCGTCACATCCTTGCCGGCTTCCGCGTCGAGTTTCTCGACGTAGATTTTGTCACCGACCTGGACTTTGATCTGCTTGCCACCGGTTTCTACGATAGCGTACATGTGTCTTCCTCCTTTTTTGTGCTTATGACTCGCTCGAGCCGGCCTTAGGTTTAACCTAATGTTGAATGCCGTTGCGATGCGGTTGAGGCCCTAAGGAGGGCGACAACAGGGATAAATATACCACTCTTAAGAGTGAAAGGAAGAAAAATGTCTCCTTTTTTGCGCTTTTGGTCCTCTTTCGAATGAACAAGGGCGAAAACGAGGATTAGCCTCGCTTCTCTCGCCTCTGCGCGAGGCGATGAGGACTTGAGAAAAATTTGTGCAAATCCGCTGGGGCTCTCGCAGGGAGATTTTCTTCGATCAAGCGGCGGGTTGCCTCGACGTCTTGGGTTTGGCATGGCCGATGGAATCGCACCAGTTCTTTGCCTAGGCGAAGGCGAAGAATTCAGGCGCTCGGAAGGCCGCGGGAACAGGCCCGGAAGCGGTGAAAATAACCCATCCAGTGAAGTTCGTTGACGTTATAGCGGACACGGCCGTTCCCTTGGGGAGAACCATCGTTTTCGGCAAGGGCGAATCGACATAGTCCATTCCCGAAGGCGAAAAAAGAATTGAGCCGTCATCGAAAGAACGAGTCGCTTCCATGATTAAATAACGACGGATAAAAAACGGCGGAAAAGCCAGAAATCTCTGTGAGCGATGCTTCAAAAAGGCATCCCGGCGCTTCGACCGGTTTCCACTAGGCAATGTCCCACGTTTTCATCAAAGAACGCCCTCGATATAAGAATCTTGGCTTTTGTATTTAGTACGGACAATCTTCACTTTGTCGGTCCCGATAAGCATCAGCGGGCCCCGCCTCGAAAAAGAGACTTCGTTATCAGGAAAGAAAAGATAGCAATGCTTGATTTTACTGAGCGAAGCGAGCGCTTTGGCACTCAAGAAAACGTACGGTTTTCCAGTCTCATCGCCGCCAAACGATGCTTGCGCTGCTCATCGGCAATCTCCCCGTCGATGAATTCGTCGATGATTTCGAACATCCGATTGTCGGCAATCGAGTCCTTGACGACATCGGCCGAGCGGATTCTCGCGACGATTTTTTGAATCAAAGGATACGGTTTGTATCCCCCAAGAAGACCACGAAATAGGCGATGCCGAGCATCCACTCCTGCGACACGAAAAACTCAACTCGCGGCGGAGCGCTTCCCGAAAGACCAAGTGATAACCCACACAAGAGATCTTCTTGAAAACCATAGTCTTTTCCCATAGGAACAGGATGCCGAAAAGACCCCTCCTTTCAACTGAGGCATCAAATAGTTGACGTTTTAGTTACCATTTCAATCTCTTTTTCAAGCTTTATTCGATAAAACGGACCTTTTGACGAAACATGACAAAAAAAGAATCATTTCCTCATTGAGCATTTTTATCCTTTTTAAAGCAACCCATTCTCGCGGAAGGAGAAAAACCGCCGGTCCGCTACGATGATGTGGTCGCGGAAACGGAGCGAGAGATCGCTCGCTTTTCTTTCAAGGCTCGAGGTAAAGGAAAAATCCTCGGCGCTCGGATAGGGATTGCCCGAGGGATGGTTATGGAGAAAAACAAACGACGACGCCTTGCTCGAAAGAGCTTCGCTTAAGACCAACTTCGGGCTGGCGCTCAGCCGGTCTTCGTTCCCGGCAAAGAGAATCTTTTCCTTCAGAAAACGTCCGCGCCGATCATAGAGAAGCACAAGCCCCTTCTCCCCGACTTCGTCTTCAAGAGAAAGATGATAATGCTGAAAGAGCTCTTCGGCGGGGCTATCTTGACTCTGCGGGACTTCTTTAGCCGCTCTTCGGGCCACTTCGAAAACCGCGGCGATCGCTAAGGCTTTCGCCTTTTTAATTCCTTTGATCTCCATTAAGCTCTCGTTCGGGGCGGCCCCAAGAGAAGAAAAACTCCCATAACGGGAAAGGAGCTCCCTGGCCAAATCGAGGGCGCTTGCCCCCGCCACCCCGCCCGAAAGAATCAAAGCGAGGACTTCTTCATCCGACAGCGAAGAAATCCCCTCCCGCCTCGCCTTCTCCCGCGGCAATGACTGCTTTGGAAGAAGAGCGAGTTTCATTCCCACGTGAAATTCCAACCGCCTGGCATTTTAACGCCGCCTTCGCGGCTCTTGAGCAGTTTGTAGACCACCACCGCCATGACGGCGACGGCAATGATTGCCATGACTGCCATGAAAGAGAGGGCTTCGCCGGGCTTGATGCTCGTCAGCTCCTGGATCGACAGCTCTTGTCCAAACATCGTTTTTACCTCCTACTCTTCAATAGGCAAGAAAACGGCGTTTGTGCCCTCAAGTTTTTATAAAGCCGCTAATTTCGTTATCACAGCCGCCAACAATTTATTGTTGGCATCGAGTTTTTCTTTCTCAGCGTTAATTTTTGCTGTCGGTGCCTTGCTCACGAAGCCCGGATTCGAAAGCATCTTCTCGCTCCGCGCGACTTCGAACTCGAGCGACGCCTTGTCTTTCTCAAGTTTGGCTTTGAGGGTAGCCTTGTCGACGTCCTCTTCGACCGACATCTCATAACCCGGGTAAAGGAACGGAGTGCCACTTAAGGCTTCCTTCTTCACCTCGTAAGAGGAGGCGAAGGCGAAACGCGAGAGATATTCGCCGCTCCCGTTAAACGGCTCCTTCGGCGAGACGGAAAGACGGACTTTGGCGTTCGGCGCCATCGATCGCGAGGACTTGTAGTTGCGGATATCCTTGATCATCGCCTCGAGGATTCTCTCCTCGTCCGATGCTTTCTTCGAAAGGAGATGGGCGTCGTATTCCGGATAAGATTCCAGCATGATCGAGTCTTTGTGTTCCGGCAAAGAACAATACATCTCTTCGGCCACAAAGGGGGCAAAAGGGTAAATCATGAGCAGAATTGCCTTGTTGACATAGGCGAGAACCTGCTTCGTGGTCGCTTCTTCTTTTCCGCCGTGGCTAAGGGAAATCTTGCTCATTTCGAGGTAGTTTGAGCAAAAATCATCATAAACGAAATCATAGAGGGCGCTCGAAGCCTGGCTAAACTGGTAGCATTCCATCTTGGTGGTGACTTTCTTGAGTGTGTGTTCGAGATGATCGAGGATGGCGGCGTCAAGAACCGAGAGGTCTTTTTTCTCGAGCGGAAGGGCTTTAAAATCCTCACCCAAGACGCCTTCCACGTAGCGGCAGGCATTCCAAATCTTATTGAGATAACTCTCGGCACTTTCGAGCTTTTCTTCGCTATAAGTCATATCCATCCCCGGCGTGGTGTTCGTCGTGATGAAATAGCGCATCGCATCGACGCCATACTTGGCGATGATGTCGAGCGGATCGATGCCATTGCCTAAGGACTTCGACATCTTGCGGCCTAAGCTATCGCGGATGAGGCCATGGATGACGACCTGCTTAAACGGCACTTCGCCCGTAAAGTGAAGCGACTGGAACATCATGCGGGAGACCCAGAAGAAAATGATGTCATAGCCAGTATTGAGGAAACTGGTCGGGAAATAGCGTTCGAAATCCGGTGACGTCGTGTCAGGCCAGCCCATTGTTGCGAAGGGCCAGAGGGCGCTGCTGAACCAAGTGTCGAGGACATCCTCGTCCTGACGATAGAGATCTAAATCCGGCTCGGTCTCGGAAACGAGGAGCTCACCGGTCTTTTTGTTGTAGTAGGCCGGAATGCGGTGCCCCCACCAAAGTTGGCGGGAGATGCACCAATCTTCGACTTCTTTCATCCACCGCGAGAGCACATTTTCAAAGCGGTGCGGGATGAATTCGACTTTGTTGTCCGTCTTTTGATTGGCCAATAAGGCCTCGGCGAGCGGCTTCATCTTCACGAACCACTGCTTTGAAAGCATCGGTTCCACCACCGCGTCGCTTCTTTCGCTATGGCCAACCGAGTGGACGATTTTTTCGATCTTGACGAGGTGGCCTTCTTCTTTGATCTTTTCGACAAGGGCTTTCCGGCATTCGTAGCGGTCCATCCCCTTATATTCGCCAGCCAAATCGTTCATGTGGGCCGTCTCATCGAGGACTTTGATGAGAGGGAAGCCGTATTTTTTGGCCAAGGCGAAATCGTTGGGATCGTGGGCAGGCGTGCATTTCATCGCGCCGGTGCCGAAACTCATATCGACGTAGGAATCCGCCATAAGGGGCAAAAGCTGCCCATTGGCGGGATTGATGACTTTCTTGCCGACGAGATCCCGGTAGCGTTTGTCTTTCGGGTTCACGAAAACCGCGGTGTCGCCGAACATCGTCTCGGGTCTTGTCGTCGCGACGGTCACTTTTTTATCGCTATCCGCCACATCGTAGGAGAAATAGAAGAATTCGCCTTCGTCGTCTTTGTGGATGACCTCGATATTGCTTAAGGCGGTCCTGAGTTCCGGATCCCAGTTTATGATCCGTTCGCCCTGATAAATCAAACCTTCGTTATAGAGGGTGACAAAAACGTGTTTGACCGCGTTCGAAAGACCCTCATCGAGGGTAAAGCGCTCGCGGGTGTAGTCGACCGAAAGGCCAAGTTTCGCCCATTGCTCATGGATGGTCTTGGCGTATTCTTCCTTCCACTTCCAGACCTCTTTGAGGAAGCCTTCGCGGCCGAGATCATAGCGGGAAATGCCTTCTTTTCTGAGTTTTTCCTCGACCTTGGCTTGGGTGGCGATGCCAGCGTGGTCCATCCCTGGGACCCAGAGGACGTCATAGCCTTTCATCCGTTTGTAACGAGCGACGATATCATCGGGCACCGTGTCCATCACATGGCCCAGATGGAGTTTGCCGGTGACGTTCGGAGGAGGAATGACCAAAGAAAAGACCGGCTTGGACTTATCTTGCCCCGCCGTAAAATAACCGGCTTTGACCCACTTCTCGTACTTGCCGCTTTCGACGGCGGCGTGATCGTAATGTTTATCGAGCATAGATGCCCTCCGAAAAAAAGAAAAAACCGCTTCCCGAAGGGACGCGGCGCGTGGTACCACCCTGCTTCCTAGAGTTTCTCTAGGCACTCTTCTATCGTAACGGGATAGTCCGCCTAGTTTCCTAGGAGCCTCCGAAGCGACTCGCGTTTTCCTTAGGACTGGTTTGCACTTGACCCAGCTCCCTGAACGAAAGGAAGAACGTTCCCTCTTCTTCAATGGCTATCTTATTCTAAGGCAGCAAAGGCAAGGAGACAAGAAAAAGCCCTTTTTTCGAAGGGCGAGCCTTAGCGGTTATAGCAAGCCAAGAGGACTTCGCATTCCTCTTTCGTCGCCCCGGCATGATGGCCTTTGTGGACGCTGAAGTCCTTCATCACCCGCGTGTCGCACAAAAGCTGATCGGCAAGGGCGATCGCGATGTAATCGCCCAAAGAAAGCCGGCCTTTCGGATTAATCTCGCCTTCACCGAAATAGCCTTCTTTGAGGAGGTCGTCGGTTCTCACGAGGGCGAAGCGTTCGCTGAATTCTTTGTTAAAGGCCTCGACGAATTGGTTTTCCTTCCCCTCTTTGAGGAAGAAGGAAGTCGTCCGGCCTTCCATCGCGGTGGGTTTCGCTAAGCAATCGGTGATGGCCGGGAAGGCTTTGAGGTCGCGGTATTGGACATCGATGAGGCCGTGATCGGCCAAAGTGAAAACGAGGACATCGGGGTTTTCTTTGACGAAACGCTTTACCATGGCGTTGATCTGACGCATCGTATGGCGGACTTTGCACGAATGGATCCCCCGCTCATGGAGCAGATGGTCCGGGTTGGTCCAATAGCCATAATAGAAGTCGCCGCCGTCAGCGAAGAAATCGCGAGCGTGCGTCCGCATTTCCTTTAAGCTCTTCGGGCCCTTTCCATCCCATAAAGGAGCTTGGAGATCAAGCCGGGCTTTCACGCCCTTCTCCTTCAATAAGGCATCGATGTAGGTCAAAGGGCAAACGGTCTTATAGACTTCGGGGATGGCGATCTTTTCGCCGCTAAGCGAGTCTTTATTCGGGAAAACGTCAATCGGGTCGGCATACCCTTCAAGATAGAGCGACCAGCCGAGCCAGCCGTTTTCAATCGGATTTTTACCAGTTAAGAGGGCAGTCGTGCAGGCGACGGTCGTGGCTGGGTTCACCGAATGGATCGTCATCAGTTTATGCTCGCGCATGAACTTGGTCACGTGCGGGTAGGTGTTCAAGATATACTCGCCGGATCCATCGAACAAAAAGAAGGCGATTTTGCGGTGATTCGCCATCGCTTCATCGACTTCTTTGATCGTCTTATGAAAGGGCGTAACGCCATAGTGAGCCAATAACGAGGAGGTTAGGTTGACCAAGGTGGTTTCGCGATCGAATAAACGGAGAGGGAGTTTTTCCATAGTGGTGTATTATAACAAGCCCGCGTGAAAAGAGTAGACTCTTTCACTCCCCTCCATAGAGATGAGCGATCATGGCGCGAAGCGAGTCGATTTTCTTGCCATCATAGGAGAAATAGACGTTCGTTAAGCCCGAATGCTCCGCTTCAGCGCGGGCATTGGCTAGTTCGCTTTGTTTGGCGAGATCGCTCTTGGTGAAGACCAAAACCATCGGCACCTTGCTCTTTTTTAAGAATTTGAGAAGCATCTTGTCATCGTCGTTCATCACCCGTCTAGCATCCAAAAGCAAGACTGCGCCTTTGAGGAGCGGATTGTCGAAATAGGTCTCCATCATATGGCCGAAGGTTTCGTCTTCTTGGCTGCCATAATGGGTGAAACCATAGCCAGGCGCATCGACGAGATAATACTTTTTATCCAAGAGGAAATAATTCAAGTAGCGCGTCTTACCTGCTTTTTTCGAGGCAAAAGCGACCCGGGTGAGGCAGAGCGAATTGATGAGCGAACTCTTGCCAACGTTGCTGCGGCCAAGGAAAACGACTTCGGGAAAGTCATCCTTCGGACGATAGGAGTAATCGGGGCAGGAGATCACGTAATGGACATCATGGAAATTGAGCATAGAGGAATTATAGCAATCTCCCCCGCAAAAAGGGTTTATTTCGATGAAACAGAATCGGATTTTACCTTGGAAGAGGCCATCGGCGTCCGCGCGAGAAGCAAAGAGGAAACGGTTTGTCTCCGTTCAAAAGAGAGCAGCAAAACAAAGGCGAAAATCATCAAGGCCAGAATAGCGATTGGCGAAAAAATCAAGAGAGGCAACAAAACTTGCGGGTTTCTCGCGCCGAGATCAAGGATAAGCCCATGGAAGCGGCGTCAGGCATTTATCCCCAAGCCCACAACGGAGAAAGTCAGCGCCACCACAGGTTTTTCGAGTGAGAGATCATGGTGAAAAACAAGAAAACAAAGATAAGGGTATTCAACGCGATGCAACCGACAATCCGCCCGGCGTTCCAAGCAATGGTCACGTTGGAATTGTTCGCCTCGATGAGCGGGTCGACGAGCAAGAGACAATTTTGGCTCACCAGGGTGAACGCGCCGGAAGCATAACTAAAAACATTTCTTCTTTTGCGGGTTCCCCTGCTCGTTCTCCTCTGCCAGGATTTTCTAAAAGATTCTGCCAGGGGCGTTTCCGAATAAAGACCACCAAAAATTGAGTGAGCGAAGAGCAGCGAGAAAAGGAGCCCGGTGTGCGCCGGACTCCTCTTTATTTCAACTAGGCTTTCTTCGCTAATAAGGCCACTTTAGCCGCATCGTCGACATTTTCCATGAAGTCGATCTTGAGGGCGTTCTTGACCTCGTCAGGGAGTTCAGAAACATCCTTTTTGTTCTCCAGCGGAACGATGATGGTCTTGATGCCGCTTCGCAAGGCCGCGAGAGATTTCTCTCTTAAACCGCCGATCGGAAGGGCCATGCCGCGCAAAGTGACTTCACCCGTCATCGCCACGTTGTTGTCAACCGGCGTATGGGTAAGGCACGAGATAATCGCGGTCGTGATCGCAACGCCGGCAGAAGGGCCATCTTTCGGAACGGCGCCTTCGGGGACATGGATGTGGATATCGTTTTCAGCAAAGAGCTTATCATCGATCCCGTACTTCTTCGCGTTGGCGCGGACATAGTCGACCGCGATCGTGCAGGATTCCTTCATCACATCGCCTAGTTTGCCCGTTAAGACGAGGCCGCCCTTGCCCGGGAAGTAATTGACCTCGATCGGGAGGATGTCACCGCCGTATTCGGTATAAGCGAGACCCGTGACGACGCCAATCTGGGGTTTCTTCTCCTTCTTGGTGTCCTCGAAAATCTCGATGCCAAGATACTTTTGCACCTGTTCAGAGGTGACGTTCACCGGCTTTTTCGTCTCGGGGTGCTGGATCAATTCCACCACCGCCTTGCGGCAGATTGAAGCGATGAGACGCTCGAGTTCGCGGACGCCCGCCTCGCGGGTGTAGCACTCGATAATCTCTTTGAGACCGGCTTCCGTGAAGACGATATCGCCTTCTTTGAGGCCATTCGCCGTCATCTGTTTCTTGACGAGAAATCCTTCGGCGATTTTGAGTTTCTCAAGTTCGGTGTAGCTCGGCACTTCGATCAGCTCTAAGCGGTCGAGGAGCGGAGCGGGCACGTTTTCGAGATAGTTCGCGGTCGCGATGAATAAGACGTTCGAGAGGTCGTAGGGCTCCTCGAGGAAGTTGTCGTTGAAAGCGAAGTTCTGCTCGGGGTCAAGGACTTCGAGAAGAGCGCTCGAGGGATCGCCCTTGTAGTTGCTACCGCCAACCTTGTCGATTTCGTCGAGCAAGAAGACCGGATTGAGGGTCCCCACCCGCGTCATGCCTTGGATGATGCGATCCGGCATCGAAGCGACGAAGGTCCGACGGTGCCCGCGGATTTCGGCTTCATCGGAGATGCCAGCGAGCGAGGCTTTGTAGAATTT
>JBAYEZ010000021.1:0-10584 GCA_041667485.1 Bacilli bacterium | reverse complement strand
TTATAGCCTCTTGGGTGTTTGTCCCAACCTTCCCGACTGCACCGAATTTGTCTTGCCTTCGGAAGCTCAGGGTTATTCGACGAAAGAGGGTTTTCTTTATAAGAAGAACGATAACGAAGTGCAATGCTATGGCATCCCGATGGGAAGGAAGCCGAGCGGCAACATCTTGAGCCTGCCCGAAGGGCTGACCCGTTTCCTTTTCGACAATCTTTCGGGCTGCGTCAACGAAGCCTATCAAACGCTTGTTTTGCCCTCTTCTCTTCTTTCGCTCTCGGCCAAAGCCCAGATAGCAACTCCGTATCTTACTGGCTTAAAACTTTTGTCGCCCTGCGTGGTGGATACGACGAGTCTGGCCATCAAATATTTCGCGACATCTTTGACGAAAATCGAAGTGCCATCCTCTTTGCTTGAAAGCTATAAAACAGATGAGTATTGGAAAAAACTTGCCTCAATTCTCGTTGGCTTCTAATCATGAAAAAACGCTCGGTTTCCCGAGCGTTTCTTGGATTTCGAAACTATAACAGACGGTTATAGTATTCGATGATCTGAGCTTCGTTGATATCCTTCGGCAGTTCGTTGCGTTCCGGCAAGCGGGCGAAGACGCCGCTGAATTTAGCAGCATCAACCGTGACATAAGCCGGAGTAAGCGGTTTGCCATCGAGGGATTCCTTGACGACCTTGAGCGGGCTCTTCTCCTTGAGGGCGATGACATCGCCGACTTTGCAGAGATAGCTCGGAATATCCACCTTGTTGCCATTCACGGTGATGTGACCGTGATTGACGAGCTGACGGGCAGCCGCGCGTGAGCGGGCGAATCCCATCCGGTAGACGAGGTTATCGAGGCGGCTTTCCAAGATGCGGAAGAAGGCGAGACCAGTGACGGTCTTATCTTTCTTCGCAATCATGAAGAGACGACGGAACTGACGCTCGTTGACGCCATAGAGTTCCCGGAGTTTTTGTTTCTCGAGGAGCTGGGCGCCGTATTCGGAAGCCTTCCGCTTGCGATCTTGACCGTGTTGGCCCGGACCATAAGCTCTCTTTTTGAGTTCGTCGCCAGTCTCCAAGACGGAGAAAGCCAAATGGCGCGATTGCTTCCATTTAGAGCCAGTATACCTTGACATATCTTTATTCTCCTTTCCTTGCGTGGACAAAGTTAGGGGTGCTTCCCACTTCCCGGGTGTCTTCCGAATTTCGGCTCCGTAGCTTGGGAACTTACTTTGTTTTAGGGGAGGACGTCAGACGGAAGCGTAAGGGCCTGCTGCCTTATTTACGCGAGTAATACTATAAGTATTAAGGAAGTCGTAGTCAAGAGAAAACCATTCCGAGGCTCCGAAAGAAAAAACTTTGCGATATTCATCGCGTGCGGGCGGACGCGAGTGCTATATTATTAAGGCACGGAATTGATATCATGATTTTCTTTACTTTGGAACCCACTTACATTATCCTGCTTGCCGTCGGCGGTGGTGTTCTTCTCGTTGCGTTTATTGTCCTTTATTTGACGGTTTTTGCTCATGCCCACTTGAAAAAACAGGCCCGAGATCTCTGCGGAAAATTCGAGAGAGAACACGCGATTCTCTTTGGCCAAGATAGCCAGTACATCAAACGGCTCGAGACCATTTCTTCGATGAACTTGATTTACGTTCAGCAGTTCCTTGATTGGAATAAACGTTTTAAGGATGTCCGTGATGTTTCTGATGCCTCGGCCCAGGCCGCAGTCAACACCCTCAAGGATTTGGTTGGCGAACGCAAGTATAAAGAACTGAAACAGATGCTCCCGACCGCCCGCAAGACGATCGAGGAGTACGAAACCCAAGTCGATGCTCTCAGCGACAACCTTAAAAACAAATTTCGCGATGAGGAAGACTGCCGGAGTTTGGCCCTTGAAAAGAAAGAAAAATACCGCAAGGTCAAGCAAGACTACTACGCCCACCAAAGCGATTTGACGTTGGTGGTCAGCACATTCGATCTTCTCTTCCGCAAACTCGATGGCAACTTCAAAGAAGCCGATCAGGATATCGAGAATGCCCGTTATCTCGATGCCAAGGTCCTTTTGAGCGACAAAGTCGGCCCCGTGGTTGAACAAGCCGGAAAAATCGTGCAGATCCTCCCGAATATCTGCCTCCTCATTTCCAGTTTGATCCCGGATAAACTCGCCTCCTTATCGAGCCACTATGACGAGATGATCCAAGGCGGCTACCCGCTCCATCACATTCTTTTGCGGAGCGATATGGATGCCATGGCCCAAGAGCTTAAACGGCTCTCGCAGCGCGTTCAAGCCCTCGACCTCGCTGACGTTCAAACGGAACTTGATGGGATGCAAAAACAAATCGACGCCTATTTGGCCGCCTTCGACAAGGAAAAAGAAGCCCGCACTATCTTCGAAAAAGAAAAAGATGGCATCTATTCGGAAGAAACTGCGCTTGAGAACGGCTTCATCAATCTCTGCCACGCCTTGCCGAAAATCCGAACGATTTATCTTCTCGGAGCCGATGATCAAACCCAACTCGACGCGATTCAGAACATAATCAATAAAGCCGGCGCATCCAAGCGATCGCTTGACACCTACGTTCATAGCGCCACCAAGCAGCCTTTTTCGATCCTGGTTGAAAAGATGCATACTCTCCGCGATCAAGCGGCGGATGCCTCGAAGTCGATTGCTGCTTTTCAGACTTATCTCGCTTCGTTCAAGAATGATTCCGATTCTGCCAACGCCGCTCTTAAGGTCTATTCCGCCCGTCTCCGCCAAGCCGAAAAAGCGGTCCGTGAGATCAACCTTGACAGCGTCAGCAACATTTATCTTCCGCAAATCCAAGCTCTTTATGGAACAATTGACCTCTTGAGCCGCGATCTCTCTAGTTTGCCGATCGATGTGAAGAAAGTCGATAATGATCTCGCTGAGCTCAAGAGTAAAGGCGACGCCTTGATCGACGCGGTCGGCAATGCCGTCAAAGAGATGAACGCCGCCGAAAGTGCGATGGTCCAAGCCAATCGCCATCGGACCTCTTCGGGCGAAGTCGATGCGGCTCTCGTCCAGGCTGAGTCGCTCTTCTACGCTGGAAATTTCCATCAATCCTATGAACTTGCCAGCGGTGCGATCAAAAATATGAAAGAAGATTAACATGATCTATTTCGACCACGCGGCGACCACGGCAACCCTCGAGGGTGCCGAAGAGATTTTTATCCGGGAGAATCGGGAGTTTTTCGCTAACCCTTCCAGCGGCCACGCCTTCGGACGCGAAGCCAACAAAAAGCTGGAAAATGCTCGGGAAAGCATCCTTAATGATCTCCATTTGGCAAAGACGCACAATCTGATTTTCACCAGCGGTGCCACTGAGAGCAATAACCTCGCTCTTAAAGGCCTCGCTTTTCATTATCAAAAACGCGGCAAGAAAATCTTGACCTCCGCCATCGAACATCCGAGTGTCCTCAATGCCCTCAAAGAGCTTGAACCTTTCGGCTTTGCCATCGTTCTTTTGCCTGTTAATTCGGAAGGTGTCGTCGAACCAGACACTCTCGCCAAAGCGATGGATAATGACACGATTCTCGTCTCGATCATGGCGGTCAATAACGAGATTGGCTCAATTAGCGACATCAATGCTTTGGGCGCGGTTGTCCATCAGCATCCCAAAGCCTACTTCCATGTGGATGCCACTCAGGCGATCACCAAAGTGCCCTTCGATTATTCCTCAGCCGACTTGCTCTCTTTCTCCGGCCACAAATTTGGAGCTTTCAAGGGGAGCGGCGCCCTTCTTTATAAGAAGAGCATCGCCTTCGAAGCGATCAATGCCGGCGGCGAGCAAGAAAACGGCTTCCGGGCCGGCACGGTCAATATGCCGGGCGATCTCGCGATGGCTTACGCCCTTCACGAGGGGATATTCCACCTTGCTGAGCATGATGCCCAAGTTCGCCGAATTTATGACTATCTCCGGCAAAACCTGCTTCAAATGGATGGCGTCGAGCTCAATTCGCCTCAGAATGGCTGCCCTTATGTCCTCAATTTCTCTTTGACGAAAAAGAAAGCTTCTGTCGTGGTGGAAGCTCTCTCGGAGAACGAGATTTATGTCTCGACCGTCTCCGCCTGCTCCTCCCAAGAACCGATCTCCTATGTGGTTGAGGCCTTGGGTAAAAGCGAGGATCTCGCCAAAAATTCGATCCGTCTTTCCTTTTCTTACGAGAATACCTTCGCGGAAGCCAAGCGCTTCCTCGACGTCTTCTCCACCATTATGCAGGGGGTCAATGACCGATGAAACCAGACATGTTGATGATTCACTATGGCGAGCTTTCGACCAAGGGAGACAACCGCAAACTCTTCGTTAACCAGTTGGCGCGGAATATCCGCCACGCCTTCAAGAGTTTTCCGACTTTGACTGTGGCGGCTTCGCGCGATCACGCCTATATCGAACTCCACGAGGAAGACGCGGACGCCGTGATTGCCCGACTCCAGGATGTCTCGGGAATTCATTCGATTTCCCTCGTTTTCAAATCGGGGAAAGATCTTGAAAGCCTGCAAAAATTCGCGCTCGAGCTCTTGAATGGGGAAAAGGGCAAGACCTTCAAAGTCAACGTCAAACGGGCTGATAAAACTTATCCGCTCGATTCTTATTGCCTCGCCTGCGCTTTGGGCGATTACCTTCTCGATCACACTTCGTTCAAAGTGGATGTCCATCATCCCGATGTCAACCTCGACGTCAATGTTCGCGAAGAAGCCGCTTATCTTTCCTGTCACGATTATCGCGGGGCCGGCGGCTATCCTTTGGGGATGAATGGCAAGTGCCTCACTCTTCTCTCGGGTGGCATCGATTCGCCCGTAGCCGCTTATCTTTTGCTTCGTAGAGGCATCCGAATCGAATGCATCCATTTCGCCGCGCCGCCCTATACCTCCGATGCCGTCATCGACAAATTGAAGGATATCCTCAAGATTCTCAATACCTACCAAGAGGATATCAAACTTAATGTCGTTCCTTTTACTGAACTTCAGCTCGCCATCTATAAAAACGTCGATGAACCTTATTGCATCACGATTATGCGCCGAATGATGTTCCGCATCGCTGAAGGCTTAGCGAAGAAAGAGCACTGCTTGGCGATCGCGACGGGCGAGTCGGTCGGCCAAGTGGCTTCGCAGACCCTATCTTCGATGATTGCGATCAATGCGGTCACCAATTTTCCCGTTCTCCGTCCGATGTGCACGATGGATAAGCTCGACTCGATTGCTTTGGCCGAGAAAATTGGCACCTATGACATTTCGATTCGGCCGTTTGAGGATTGCTGCACCATCTTCAAACCGAAGGCCCCGAAGACCAAACCCCAAGTCAAGGATTGCGAATACTTCGAAAGCAAGTTCGATTGGAAACCTTTGGTCGAGAAGTGTATTGAAGGGGTCAAGAGCTATCTCTTGGTCGATGGCGAAGAAAAAATCTTCAAAGAGTAGGGGGGGGATGTCAAAAAAAACGGTTCCGATGGGGGAGCCGTTTTTGATTTGCGGAAATCGTGATATTACTTCGCGACTTTTTGAGCGGAAGCTTTTTTGGCGCTTTCGCAAAGGCCTTTGAAACTTTCGGGATCGCTGATTGCCATCTCGGAGAGCATTTTGCGGTTGATCTTGACGCCAGACTTATTGAGTCCATCGATCAAACGGCTGTAACTGATGCCGTTGACTTTGCTGGCGGCCGAAATGCGGCGGATCCAGAGTTTCCGGAAATCGCTCTTCGCGGTCCGACGGGAAACGTAAGCGTAGTGATAGCTGTGGAGCAATTGCTCTTTGGCGGTCTTGAAGAGGATGTGTTTGCTGCCGAAGTAGCCTTCGGCCTGCTTTAAAACCTTCTTGCGACGGGCGTGGGCGACAGTCCCACCTTTAACTCTTGCCATGTTGTGATGCTCCTTTACTTAGCTTTGTAGTCAATCATCTGGCTGATGCCTGGCATATTCGCCTTGCTGACGAATCCGGCCTTCGCCAAATGTTTCTTCTGTTTGTGCGTCTTATTCGGAGCGAAGTGTCCCATATAGGCGTGCTTGCGCTTAATCTTTCCGGTTCCGGTGATCTTGATGCGCTTCGCCAAGGTCCGGCTCGACTTCATTTTCGGCATTTTGGAATCCTCCTATTTTTTCTTCGGTGCCAGGATGCACTGATACCATTTTTCTTCCCAGAAAGGGGTTTTATCGATGATAGAGACATCCGCAAGGAGAGCGACAAACTTCGTCATGACTTCTTCTCCGACTTCTTTATGCGAGAGCTGGCGACCTCTGAAGATCACAGCGACCTGCACTTTATCTCCGTCTTCCAAGAATTCTCGGGCTTTGCGCGCTTTGGTCTCGACATCGTGTTCGCCGATGACGGGGCTGAGTTGAATTTGCTTCAGCTCGCTCACATGTTGGTTTTTGCGGGCTTGGCGTTCCTGTTTCTGCTGCTCAAAGCGGAATTTTCCGTAGTTGAGAATTTTGCAGACAGGAGGCTGGGCATTAGGGGCGACGCAATAGAGGTCTAAGTTGCCACGAGTGGCCAAGTCATTGGCGGCTCGGCTCGACATGACGCCTAATTGTTCGCCATTTGGACCGATGACGCGGACTTCCGGATAGCGGATGCGTTCGTTGATCGGGTCAAAACGTTTCTCGGGGCGGCGATGATCATTCGGATTGAAGTAAGAGATGGGATTTGTCCTCCTTAAGCGATAAAAATAGCGCGACAATTCGCGCCATTACCTGAAGATACTTAGTTTTATTCTAGGTAGCTTAGGCCCATTCCCATCGGGAGTCGGGCGAGTTCAGGTGCGAACTGCTTTCTACTTTATCGACATGACTATTATCCACGCATGCGAGCGTCTGTCAAGGATAAGATGCTGAGCATGGGATCGCCACTTTGCCTGTGATGGCTTATCATTATAGCGAACTTTATGAAACTTAAACCTCTTACCGAAAACGACCTCGAGACAATCCGACCTTATTTATCCTACAGCAAGGAGCGCTTCAACGATTACACTATCGGCAGCGTCTACATGTGGCGCCATAACTATCAAATTGAATTTGCCATTGTTGATGATACGTTAATCATAAAGGAGGAATACGAACCCGGCAAGTTCGCTTTTCTCTTTCCGGTTGGCGAAAATGGAGAAAAGGCTCTCGACGCGATTGACGAGTATTCTCTCTCCCACCATGAATTGCCCGCTTTTTATGCGACAGGAGAAAAAGATCATGCTTTGCTCATGGCGCATTACTGCCATTTCCACTGTCTCTCCGACCGGGGTTGGAGCGATTATCTATATCTCCTTTCGGACCTCCGCGATCTTCCAGGCAAGAAATACGATTCCAAACGTCATAACGCCCATCGGTTTTGGAAGGACAATCCCGGCGCTGAATATCACACTCTCGAAGCGAAGGATCTTCCTCTCTTCTCTGAGTTTGAGACCGCTTTTCTGGCTGAGAATTCGGGGCGTGATATCTCGCTAGAGGAATTTGATTTGGCGCGGGAAATGTTGGGTAAATATCAGATTATCCCAGCCAAAGTGGGCTACTTTACTTTAAATGGAAAAGTGATTGGCTTCACTTTGGGCGAGGTTGTGGGGGATACGGTTTATCTTCATGTCGAGAAAGCCCTTCACGCCTATCCCGGCATCTATCAGGCCCTCGAAAGCCGCTACCTCCAGGATTTCCCTTCGACGGTTCTTTATGTGAACCGAGAGGAGGACGTCAATAATCCCGGCCTTCGTGAGGCGAAACTTCAGCTCCATCCCTGCGCGATTCTCGACAAGGTTTTCTTTGAGGTGCTTTCATCCATCGATCTTGTGAAGAAACTCCCTCTTCTTAGGGGCGAGCGGGTCTTCCTTGCTCCTCTTGAAGAAAAGGAATATGAAGAGTTCGCCGTGCTTAGCCGTGACTTCAATCTCAATCGGTATTGGGGTTATGACTATCGTTACGATTTGCCAGAAGGCGCGGTGGCTGATGCCCGGTATTTCGCCGCGGATGTCGCCAAGGATTTCCGGGATAAGAATGAGGTCTCTTGGATTATCCACGATCCGTCGGGCCATTTCTTAGGCCAAGTCGTTTTGAATAACTTTACTGCCGATGGCGGTGCCGAGGTGGGGATCCGTCTCAAGAAAGAGGCCCAGAAAAAGGGCTACGCCTTCGAAAGCGTCAATCTCGTTTTGGCTTACGCCAAGGAGGTGCTCGGCTTTCGTTACATTCTCTATGAGTCGTTTTTGGAAAATGCCTCCTCGATCGCCCTCGCCAAAAAGCTGGCCTTCGAAGAGACCTACCAGGATCGGCTTAAACGCCACTTCAAAAAGAGCTTTTAAGCGATTCCTTTTCTTTCTCCATGAACAAAATGAGGGGTTTCAAGTCTCTTGCCTTTTCAAAGACAAAGCGAATTTGCGATGAAGTCAATGATTCCCTGCGATTTCATTGCTCAGAGAAAACCGGCCTTCGCTCGCTTATTTTCCCTCAACTTTGCTTTTCATCGATTTGCTTTTTTCTTTAGAAAAGGCTATTAATTAATAGAAGAAAAAAGGAATGGCTTTAGGAGAAAAAGAAATCATGCCTTTGCGTTATGCGGTTTATGACACCTCGATCGGGGATGTGACTTTGATCGCCAATGATAAAGCGTTGACGGGTTTGATTTTCGGTGCAGTCGATCCGACGGGTGCGGTGAATGAGGAGAACGCCGTTCTCTATGACGCCATTATCGAGCTCAACCAATTCTTTTTCCATCAGCGGAAAACCTTTGATCTCAAACTTCAGCCCGAAGGCAGCGACTTTGAGAAGAAGGTTTGGGCTTTCGTGGCCGGAATTTCTTATGGCAAGACGATGAGTTATGAAGAAGTGGCTGAAGGCATCGGTGAGCCGAATGGCGAACGTTCGGTCGGCACTGCCCTTAACCGCAATCCGATTCCATTATTCATTCCCTGCCACCGCGTCGTTGGCAAGAACGGCGCTCTCAGCGGCTATGTCGGCGGGACCGAGTTAAAGAAGTGGCTCCTTCAGATGGAGAAGAACAACGTCAACAAGGAATTCCATCCTGGCAATTATCAAGACCCTCAGTAGTTTTTCACATTTGGCTGAACTTTTTCGAGAGAACCTTCGCGGTTCTCTTTTTTTGAGTTCGGAGAGGAAAGAATGAGGAAAAAGAATAAGGATGCGGGGAACGGCCCCCGTTTTGTGGTTGCCTCCTTCCCGCGGTTTTTTTCACAAGAATAAGATCCAGGTCGGGAACCCAGGATTTTATGGTGATCTCTTTCGCTCGGCATGGAATAAGGATGGAGATTTTCGCAAGGCCCCATTCTTCGATCAGGAAAGTCGGTGCGCTGAAGCGCTCCGTTAGCTAGTTAGTTTAGCCGATGGCGAAAGCGGGCGCCAGTCCGTATTTCCTAGCGCTTATTGTCGCGCGCCCCCTCGGGGTCAATCGCGAAAACTTTAAAAACCGGCAGGAGAAGGGCGAGGGAATGCAATTGAAAATTGTTAGTTAAAACAATTTTCATTCCAAAGGGAACGCTAACTTATCATTGCTTGTTGGTGTTTGTTTTTATCATTCTTTAATTTTGTCGATTATTCCTTATTAAACATCGAATAAATTTGAAGGAAAAAAAGGATGTTCTTGCTAAAATAAGGCGAGAAAAAGAAAAGTCACCCCAAGAAACCGAGGTGACAATTCTGAGAGACAGAGGCTCAATAACGGGCTTTCGTATCAATTGAATTTCGGATCAATTTCATGAAATCTTCAAGCGAGACATTGACTTGTTTTTCATCGCCCAAGACACGATAGGTCACGGTGCGATTCTCTTTCTCTTTGTCGCCAACGACAAGGGTGAAGGGGATCTTCTGAACCTGACTGTTCCGTAAGCGGTAGCCAAGTTTCTCGTTCGAATCGTCGAGGTTGCAGCGGACATCTTCCTTCGCTAAGAGCGCTTGGACTTCCTTGGCGTAGTCGCCTTGGACTTCGGCGTTGACGGGCAAGACGTTGCACTGAACCGGGGCGAGCCAAGTCGGGAAGGCGCCGCCGTAGTTTTCGGTGATGATGCCAATGAAACGTTCAACCGAGCCGAAGACGACGCGGTGGAGCATGACTGGCTCTTTTTTCTCGCCTTTCTCGTCGATGTAGAAGCAGCCGAAGCGGTGGGGCAAATTGACGTCGAGCTGAATCGTGCCGCATTGCCAAGTCCGGCCCATCGAATCCTTGAGTTTGAAGTCGAGTTTCGGACCATAGAAGGCGCCATCGCCCGGATTGATTTCGTAGGCGTGGCCCGAATCTTTGCAGGCTTGAGCAAGCGCCGCTTCGGACTTATCCCAGAATTCGATTGTGCCGATGTAGTCTTTCTCTGGCCTCGTCGATAAAACGATGTGGTAGGAGAGGCCGAAGACGTTGTAGACCTCATCGAAAAGGGCCATGATCGCTTTGACTTCGCTCTCGATCTGGTCGGGGCGAATCATGATGTGGGCATCGTCTTGGGTGAAAGCCCGGACCCGGAAGAGGCCATTCAGCGCGCCTGAGGCTTCATGCCGATGGACGTGGCCAAGTTCGGCGTAGCGTAACGGCAGGTCTTTATACGAATGGATGTCGTTTTTGTAGACCAAGATGGCGCCGGGGCAGTTCATCGGCTT
>JBAYEZ010000020.1:0-10752 GCA_041667485.1 Bacilli bacterium | reverse complement strand
CTTTGCCAAATTAGATTATGCCCACGCCGCCTATTGGCTCGATTTATCCTATCTTTATTTCCTTTTAAGCAAAGATTGGATTCGCTCCGAGAGCAAAGCGGCTTATCTCCATGCGCCGATCGCACCCTGCGATTTGGCTGAAGAAGAAAAGAGCGCTGATGAAGCCGCTTATCTTTTCTTCCAGGAAGAGGGCCGCAAAGAGTTCGCCCTCCTTCATATCTCGCCGATCTACTTCTATCTCGAGGGTGTCTTTTCCAAAGCCCATCCGGCGCCGACTTCGAACGTTTCCAATAAAGCCTAGCGATTTCTTTGCGGGAACCTCGAGAGGAGTTTTGTCAGTGAGATTTCTGCAAAACCCTCTCTTTTCTTTAGGAAAAAGCAGGAAACTTGCACCCTTGCGTCTAGAGGGTATAATAGAGTTAGCTTCAGGGCGACGATAATTACGTCGACTGGCGGTATAGCCCGCGCGCTTATCATGAGGATAAGCAAGAATCGGTGAGATTCCGATGCCAACGGTAAAGTCCGGATGTGAGAAGTAGCACGAATGATGGTGTCCCCCGAAGTGTGCTGGGGGATTTTTTATATCTTATGGATGTGACAAACTGGCTGGTTTTGCTCTCGCTCATGGTTTGGATTGTCGCTGTGGTCCACTTTTATGGCCGGACGCAGAGCAATCATCATTTTGACTGGGTGCATTTCATCACGAGAGTTGGCGTCTTCGGCGCCATCTCAACGGTGCTTTACGTCGTGCCGCTCTTTCATTTCAATCTGTTCTTTTTACCCCCCTTCCTTGAGCTTCATTTTGATGAAATCCCGGCTTTCATCATCGGCTTTGCCTATGGTCCTTGGACAGCTTTCGGCATCATCTTCATCAAGACGATCATCAAGGTGATGATGGGCTCGCAGACGATGTATATCGGCGAACTTTCCGATTTGATTTACTCGACGGTCTTTGTCATTCCTGCCGTTTGGATTTATCAGAAGAAACGGAATATGAAAGGCGTGGCGATCGGCTTTGGCGTCTCGACCTTGCTCCATTTGATTGTAACTTCGGTGGTCAACGTTTTCATGATACTGCCGTTCTATATGTCGCTCTATGGCATGACTTATGAAGGTCTCTTAGCCCTCTGCCAGTTAGCGAATCCTGCCATCAAGGATCTCTACTGGGGCTACACCCTCTTTGCGAACTTGCCGCTCAATTTGATCAAAGACGCGATTGTCATCGCGGTAACCTTCGTGATCTACCGCAGCATCCATAAATTGTTGCACTACGATAAGCCTGTCGGAAAATAAGGTTGTTTTGCCCAAGATGCTTCTTTTTCCATCAAAAAAGCCGCATCGCTGCGGCTTTCTTTTTTTCTGAAGAAAATCGGCTTATTTGTCTTCGCCGATGGCGCCGACCGGGCAGGAATCAATCGCGCCCTGGACCGCGACTTCGTCGGTGACTGGGCCAGCAGTCGCCTGAGCTTTGCCATCATCTCCGAATTCAAAGACTGCCGGAACAGTGGAGACGCAAAGGCCGCAACCAATGCAGAGATCCTTATTAACTTTAACTTTCTTAGCCATGATTTTTCCTCCAATATGGCAACACACGGATTATAGGTTATTTGGCCCCGCTTCGCAACTCTTGCGTTTCTTTTAGAAGGAACTTTCGCTTCTGTTTTTCTTTCAGTGTAGAATAACTTCGGTCAGCATGAAAACCCGAATTGAGAAATATAAACGCTACCGCGAACGAATCGAGCGGACGCCGGAAAATAAGTTCCCGGTTCACCGCAACGCTGTCCGCACGCAAACGCACGCCGACAAAGAGGTTATCGCTCAAAGCGCGAGACCCGCGAGCGCGGTCGCTTACAAGAGCGTTCCGCTTAAACGAAAGCGGATTACGCCCTATAGCGAATACTCGAAGAAACAGCGCCTTTGGCTTATGATTAAGGGCGTGAGCTTGCTCATGACGATCGCCGCCTTTGCCTGCCTATATTTCTTTTGGGTCATCAAAGGGTAGAAACACATGGAAGAAAAAATCATTTCAATCGCCATCGACGGCCCCGCTGCCGCAGGCAAAAGCACCGTTGCGAAACGGGTCGCTCAAATCCTGGGTTTTACCTACATTGATACTGGTGCGATGTATCGGGCCGTCACCCAAGCGGTGATCGCAAAAGGCCTCGATCCGAAGTCGGAAGAACAGGCAGTTTCGCTCTTGCCGAACATGAGCATCGATTTGCTCGAAGACGGTCGCGTGATCTGCAACGGCATGGATGTCACCCAAGTGATTCGGGAACCTTTGGTTTCTGGCAACGTTAGTTATATCGCCGCGATGAAGCCAATCCGGCTCGCCCTCGTCGATATGCAGCGGGCGATGGCCCATCAAAAAAGCGTCGTAATGGATGGCCGCGACATCGGGACTTATGTTCTCCCGAACGCCGAGGTGAAGGTTTACCAAATTGCCTCGGTCGAAACCCGAGCGGTCCGCCGCTACGAGGAAAACCTCGAAAAGGGCATCAACACGACCTTGCAACAAGTTGAAGATGATGTTCGCAATCGCGACTATATTGATTCGCACCGCGAATTCGCCCCGCTCAAACCCGCCCCGGACAGCGTCCTGATCGACACCTCCTTCATGTCGGTCGAGCAGGCGGTTGAAGCCGTTCTCAAAGTCGTCCATGATAAAACAGGAATCGAGGTCCCATGTCATTAGGCGTCGTTGCGCTCGTCGGAGCGCCTTCTTCCGGCAAAAGTACGTTATTCAATCGTTTCGTCGGTGAGCGAAAATCCATCGTCGAAGAGACCCCGGGCATCACCCGCGATCGGCTTTATGCCCACGCGACATGGCTGACCCGCGATTTTACGGTGGTCGACACCGGGGGAATTCAGATCAAGAACGTCCCCTTCCAAACCGAGATTCGGGCTCAGGTCCAAATCGCGATCGAGGAAGCCGATCTTTTGATTTTCGTCGTCGATGGCAAAAAAGGTCTGACGGGTAATGACCGCTTGATTGCCAAAATGCTTTTCCAGAGCGAGAAGAAAGTCTTATTGGCCGTCAACAAAATCGATAACATCAACGAAATCGGCAACCAAGCCGAGTTTTATGCCCTTGGCTTTGGCGATCCCTTCCCCGTGAGCGGAGCCCATGGCATCGGCATCGGCGATTTGCTTGACGCCGTGATTAAGAACCTGCCCGAAAAAGAAATGCCGAGCTATCCGGATAGCGTTTCCTTTTCTTTGATTGGCCGTCCCAACGTTGGCAAATCCTCGTTGGCCAATCGCCTCCTTGGCGAAAAACGCAACATTGTCTCGCCAATCGCCGGCACCACCCGCGATGCAATCGATACGCCCTTTACGAGTGGGGGCCGCAACTATGTCGTCATCGACACGGCCGGCCTCGTCAAACGGGGCATGATTTTTGAAGCGGTCGATAAATATGCCGCTCTCCGGGCCCTCTCCGCCATTCAGCGGAGCGAGGTTTGTTTGCTCCTCATCGATGGCTCAACTGGCATCTTGGAGCAAGATAAGCATGTGGTGGGCTATGCGATGGAAGAGAAGAAAGCAATCGTCCTGCTCGTCAATAAGTGGGACTTGGCCAAAGAAAAGAAATTCGACAAGCAACATTTTATCGACGACATCCATAACCAATTTAAGTTCCTTGACTATGCCCCCACCCTCTTTATCAGTGCGGAGACAGGGGAAGGGGTTGATAAGATTTTGCCCGCCATCGCCGAAGCCTACGATGGCTTCAACCGCCGAATTCCGACCAATGTCCTTAATAAGGTTATTATGGACGCTCAGGATATGAACCCGACCCCGGATTTCAACCATGGTCGTCTCAAAATCCTCTTCGCCAATCAGGTTTCAATCAAGCCGCCGACCTTCGTCCTCTTTTGTAATGATCCGAAAACCGCCCATTTCTCCTATACGCGGTACTTGGAGAACTGTTTGCGAAATGCTTTCGATTTCAGCGGGACTCCGATTTCAATCATTTATCGGGAGAGAAAATAGTCCTTTTTCGCCTTTTTAATTGTAAAATTTTTCCTAATTAATTACATCAAATGTCGACCATTGCTAACCTTTATCCGATTCGTTAGTTCAGATAAAATCTGTTTTCTCGCTCTTTCAAAAACCCTGCAAAAACATGCAAAAACCCAGCAG
Organism: Bacilli bacterium; assembly: GCA_041667485.1. Lineage (GTDB taxonomy): Bacteria > Bacillota_I > Bacilli_A > RFN20 > CAG-826 > UBA4951. The sequence continues at coordinate 6,609 of JBAYEZ010000020.1, read as the reverse complement.
AAACGGCTTCTTTTGCTCATTTTGGTTTTGAAAGCGCTTTCTTTTTGAAAGGCGAAGATGAGTTCTCACTAACCAAAAAAACAAAGAAAGTTCGATAAAACCTAATCCTCTTTAATTGTTAGCCTCTTGTAAACCATTTTTTCCGGTGCTAGTTTATAGATAACCAATTTAGCCAAAGGAGGATCAAATCCATGAACAAAGCTGAATTAGTCGAAAAGGTTGCCGCTAAAGCCGAACTCTCAAAGAGAGATGCAGAAGCCGCCGTCGATGCCGTCTTCGAGGTTGTCGAAGCCAGCCTCGTCAAGGGTGAAGAAGTCAAGCTTTCTGGTTTTGGCATTTTTGCCAAGAAGAAGAGAGCCGCTCGTGAAGGAACCAATCCTGCCACTCAGCAAAAGATTTCGATCCCGGCGAGTGCTACCGTTGCCTTTAAGGTCTCCAAAGCCCTTAAAGAGAAGCTCAACTAATTTAAGTTGATCTTTGAAAATCCCATCGGATTTAAAGGATACGCTAAAGCGTGTCCTTTTTTGATGACATTTTTTGAAACAGAAAAGTCTTGGAAGTTTCAAAGATGCTCAGCATCTTTCTTTGAGGCTTGCCCAATCCATGTTTTGGGGATCTTCTTAACAAAATGCCGCCCTTCCTTCTTAAGATAAGAAATCGGGGGAGAAATCCTCGGGAAAGAGTTATGACATTCTTATTGGCCAGCGCCGCCTTAGATTTCCTCACGGGTCGCAAGTTTTCTTCTTCCACCGTGAAGAACGGTTTAACGATAGCGCGGTCGATGGGCTCGCCCTCCTGAGTTATCGTGTGAACGCTGGCGTCTATGCCTTTCCTTTGCCTTCGGCGGTAAAAGAAAGGGTCAAGCTCTCTGACTCGCTTGCGGGTGGATCGATCGCGATTGGCCTGGGTAGTCTGATGGACAACAAATCCTTCGAGATCGATTTGGTGGGGTTCAGCATCACTTCGGAAAGCGCCTACCCAATCTATCATGGAAGCAAAGAATCGAAGTTGATCGTCGATGTCATAAATGGGAGCGAGAATATCCTCGAAACCGAAGGCAGAAGCCAACTCAATTTGCTGATGGTAAAAGCGGGGCGCGGCTTTCGGGGCGACGATCTCATTTTTGGCGGGGACCGCCGATATCAATATCTCTGCAATTCATGATGAAATCCTTCGCAAAATCCTCACTTCTTCCTTTTGCAATGGAACGACGGTGATTGCGAACTGCGACTCGGAGGCGTTCGATATTTGCGGCAACGATTTACCGATCTCAAGTTATAAAAGCGCGGTTTGTTTGGCTCTAGCAATAGCACGTTTGCCATCGGGAAGCGAAACGACGTTTTCGAGGTCGATAATTCCTTCGTAATCCTAAATGGCGATCTCCATCAGCGCGAGCGAACGCCTCTCTATGGCGGCCACGAACTTCAACGTTTCGGCAGTCACGATCAATATCGAGGGTAGCTTCAAGGTTAATGGGAGCGTCTTGGCGAGCCTAAGCGCCACCGCCGAAGCATCCCGAGTGAGCCTTTGATGAATGTGCTAAACTTAAATATTATGGAAGACCCATTATTTATAGTGCTTCAAAGACTTTATGCCTCGAAGGGCCATTCTCTCTATATCGTCGGGGGAACCGCGCGCGATTTGCTCCTTCATCGGGCCTTTTCAGATCGCGATTATGCAACGGATGCCACGCCCGAAGAAGAAAAAGCATTCCTTCAAGATGCTGATTATACCTACGAACGCTACGGCTCGATCAAACTCAAGATTGCCCAAGAGAGGATCGACATCGCCACCCTCAGAAAAGAAGATGGCTACAAAGATTTCCGCCACCCGGGCAAAGTCGTCTTTGTCAAGACGCCGAAAGAAGATTACGTGCGGCGCGATTTCACGATTAATTCCCTTTATCTCGATCCGGATGGCAAGGTCTTGGATTATTGCGGTGGCCTCGCGGATTTAAAAGACAAAATCATCCGCTTTGTGGGCGTGCCCGAGAAACGGGTGAAGGAGGATCCTCTGCGGATTCTTCGAGCCGAGCGTTTCGCCGACTCCCTCGCTTTTACCATCGAGCCGAATAGCCAAGCCGCCATCGATAAATATCGTTACCTCTTAGCTGAGTTGAACCCGGCGAAGATCAAAGAAGAGGAGCGCAAAGGCTGGAAAAGGATAAAATAGACTCATGGCTAAAAATTTCCTCTATAGTGCTGTCAGTTTCCGCTACGCCCTCCTCGACTGCTATAAAAAACTCAACATCAGCGAAGAAGAACTGGTGATTCTTTTAATGATCGATCACCTCCTGGAGCAAGGCAACACCTTGGTGACCGCCGACCTTTTGTCGATGAAAATGAATTATGCTCCTAGCGATATCGACCGAATAATGGTTGGACTCGTAAACCGGGGTTTACTCTCCTACGACACCTCGGAAAAGAACATGCGGACTTCCCTTGATGAACTTAAGAACCAGGTCTACGTTCTCTTTCAGAAGAGCGTCGAGCGCGAGCAAATCAACTTGATGAGCAAAGAAAAAGCCGGCCGGCTATCTTCCTTAATCAGTTTCTATGAAGCCAAATTATGCCGTTCTCTCTCGCCTTTGGAGACGCAGACGATGGGAGACTGGCTCGAAGCGGGCTATAAAGACGAAGAGATTCAGGACGCCCTTCTTGATGCGCTCAAAGAACGGAAGAAGACCATTCGGGCGGTCGACAAGATTTTGCGGGCGAAGCGGCGGGATGATGACATCCGCAAAGAAGGGGCGAGCGCTGTGAACGACAATTGGAACAAAGACATCGAGAAGACGATGGAGATCGCTAAGGCGATGTGGGGCGGCGATGATAGCAAAAAGTGAAGCGGTACTCGCTTTTTTGAAGAAAAAATACCCAGATGCCAAATGTGCGTTGAACTTTACGAATGCTTTCGAGTGCTTGGTTGCGATTTCGCTGAGTGCCCAGACCACCGATAAGTCCGTCAACGCGGTGACCCCAAAACTCTTTGATGATTTTCCAACGCCTTTGGCGATGTCGAAGGCGCCGCTCTCTTCGATCGAAGCGGACATCAAATCGCTTGGGCTTTACCACAATAAGGCGGCCCATTTGCATCAATTGAGCGATGATTTGCAGGTGAAATATGACGGCGTTGTCCCCTTGGGTTTTGCAAAACTAACCGAACTCAGCGGGGTTGGCACTAAGACCGCGGGGGTCTTTCTCCTCGAGATGGCTTCCCGTCCCGCCATTCCTGTCGATACCCACATTCACCGAATCGCTGACCGTTTATCGTTTAGCAAAGAAAAAGAGGATCCCTTGGATGTCGAAAAGAAATTAGAGAAGGTTTTTCCTAAGGAAGAATGGATATTTTTGCATCACGCTTTCATCGCATTCGGCCGCGATAGGTGCCATGCGCAAAAACCGGATTGCGCCCAATGCGATCTTCAAAACTATTGTTGTTATTTTAAGAAATGCACATCGATTAAGGGCAAGTAGTCGTAACGGGGACGATAGCTTTCTTTTATGAGATAGCCATGAGCTTTAATTTCTGATACCGGGATAGATTTGCGGGGTTTTTGCTCGTAGAAATCGCAGACGTAACTCGCATCGAGCAGGTAGGTTTCATTGAGGGCATAGAGGTTGATGATGAAAAAAGCCAAGCCGCCGTTGGCTTTGACCGCCCGAAGATGGATCACCTGCTGCGGGGCAATATTATTGAGCGGAAAGGAAGTCTTGCTCCGACTCGATTTGGCCTCCATGTCGAGGTAGTGGCCTTTGTAGACCCCATTGTAGTCGGTGGTGGATTGGCTTTCGAAATAGGCTTGGGTAATCTTGGCCCCATGGGAATAATCGACTTTGACGACGTTGATCGGCGTCGGCCGTTTGTAAATTAGAGCTAGGCCTTTTTCGAGATAATAGGCATTGGTGGCGTTGATGTCGGCTTCAAAACCCATGCCGCGATTGGCGGCGCTTTCGATGATGCGTTTCTTATGGGCAAGCGGATGGCCGCAAGGCTTGATTCCGCCAGGGTAGTTCACACTCATTTAAGCGAATCCTCGATGGCTTTGTCCCATGCTTTCGGGGTGACGGTCTTGCCTTCATTGAGCTCGCTGATGACTTTGTTGACTGGCGAGGCCATGTGGTGGACGTGGGACAAAGTCTTCTTATATTCGCGGGCAGTCACGTCGGGTTTGGCTAAGAAGGCTTTATAGAGATCCATCAGGTTATAGGCATCGACTCGGGCATCGTGGGCTTGCCCTTCGAAGGGAACGCCGAACACTTTGAGATAATTGGCAAGGGATAAGGGGTTCGAATTGAGATCCTGGATGTACTGTTGCAAAAACAAAGAGAAATCAAAGTCGTATTTATTGATGACATGGGCGATTTCCGGATCGGAATCGAAGTTATTAAGCACTGATTGGTTCACGATGCGAAGATCGTGGTTGCCAAAGGTGACGAACATGCATTTGCCCCAATACTTTCCCACGTATTTCTTGAATTGTTTGAGCACATAAGGAAAGGGCTCGCCCTTTTCTTCAAGCATCCGTTGAGTGATGCCCGTCATTTTGATAACGATGCCGCCGATTGGGTGGTGGGCTTTAACGTAGGACTGAAAAGGCGGCAAAATCTTCTTGATCGTCAAATCGTCGTTGAGAGTGGCGACATAGGCGCCGATTTCGATCATCTCGTGCGAAAGTTGGGTTCCTTCGAGGTCGACAAACACCAACGCACGGCAGTCTTTGATTATCTTTTCGAGGGCTTTCATCCTTTGAATTCTACCACGCGAGAGGCTTTCTGCCCGCGTTAGTTTTAGTTTTGGCTAGAGAATAGGCTCTTTTCCTAAAAATCCTTGACAGACCCCGTTTCCTCTTTTCGATTCGGCGTTATCCTCAAAGACGCCAAATGTTGCTTCTCGTCCTCGTTGCGGAGACGAGGGTAGAAAAGAGTAGCCATCTTTTTGCCGCAACCGAAGCAAAAAGAAGAAAAGAAGGCAACTTCGGAAGGATAGAAAAGGAAAACTGTTGGGTTTGGCTTTGGACCGCCCCCTTGAAGTCCGGCCATTGGGAAAGACTTTTCAATAAGCGATGCCATCACAGGGATGGCTGGCGAGTCATCGGCCGTAAAACGGTATGCCACAGAAGGAGAATTTCTTACTGTCTTCGTCGTCGGTTCGGCAAGCGACTTTTTACTTAACGGGCAGGTTATTGTCTCTCGTCCTGCTCCAGCTAATGATTTCATAACAGCCCCCGTCGAAAAGAAGAAGGTCGCCGAAGTCAATTCTTCAGGAGCGATCTATTCTACTTGGGGTGAAGAACTGACGTCTTTTATTGCTGCTTTCTGCTCCATGGAATATTATTCCGGCTTTTCGGCGTCCGAAGCGGATGTCGCATTTTTTCTTTAAAAATCAGACAAGGAAATTGAAGAAGATTTTATTTTACTTTCGGTTTTTGCTTCCGAAAAGAAAATTCCCGGCGAAACCCTATCATCTTTCTCAAAAAAGAAATCGAATAAAAAACGTGTAAACCGATTGAAGAATGGGCACCTCTTCAATATAATTGAAAGGCTTGAAAGTTATGGAACTCAAACTGGATTTATCCGCCAAAAAAATCTTCGATCAAAAATTCACGAAGGACGTCAAGGGCTACAACCCGACGGAAGTCGATGCCTTCTTGGATCGCATCATCCAAGACTACTTGGCGATGAGCCAGTGCCAGAAACAATCAAGTGCTTATCAAGAGAGCCTCGAAGAGAAGATTGCTATCCTCCAAAACGAGAAGCAGTCGTCGCTCGACGAGAAAGCGCAAGCCGACGAAGCGAAGAAAAAACTCGAGTTGGAAAATGCTTCTTTGAAGAACAAGTTGGGCGGAATTAGACCTTCCGATAAACCAACCGCAGAGAACATCCAATATATCTCGAGGATCAATCAGCTCGAAGACTTCCTTTATGGGATCGGTTACGATCCCCGCACTCTGAAGAAGTTGTCGTAACGCGAAAATCCGGCCCAGGCGATTGCTGCCTTCGGGCAGAGGAAAGTCCATGCTCGCACAGCCTGTGATGGCTGTAGTGATTGCGCCAGCTTAATTAATAAGGCTGGGTAGGCAGGAGTGCCTAACGGAGGACGAATATCCCTCGTGGATAGGAATCCGTAACGTGCCACAGAGACGAGCTTCCTAGCAATAGGAAGATGCAACGCGGCAAACCCCACAAGCGAGAAACCCAAATTTGGTAGGGGAAGAAGAGAAGTTCAAGTCGAAGATGACTCTTCCAGGGAAACCTGAGATTAATTATCGCCCTCGACAGAACATGGCTTATCGGGCCGGATACTCAAAGTTGATTTTTAGAGGAAAACGCATGAACGTCCCGAACAAGATTACGTTGAGCAGGATTATCGCGCTTGTGGCAATGCTGATTGCGCTTTTCGTTTTAGATGTCGTCTATTGGATTAATCCGAGTGCTTTGACCTTTGCGACCATCGGCGATTCCGGGATTCATCCGATTTACCTTGGCATCTGCGTCATCTTCATTCTGGCCGCCCTCACGGACAAACTTGATGGCAGTTTGGCCCGCAAATGGAACCAAGTGACCGACTTAGGCAAGTTTCTTGATCCGGTGGCCGATAAGCTCCTCGTCG
>JBAYEZ010000019.1:0-11477 GCA_041667485.1 Bacilli bacterium | reverse complement strand
TATTACTTGTCTACTTTGTGCCTAACAGTTTCACTCAACCCTTAGGCTTTCGTTGGGGTTTGCTCGTTGTTTGATTCGACGATTAGAATTCGGCTTTCCAGAGCCCGTGCATGTTGCAATAGGCATAGACGGTGCCGTGTTCGACATCGGGGAATTCGGCTTTCGCTTCGACCCCCTCGTGCGGCAGAAAGACGAACGAGACGTTGCCGTTGGCGACGAGAGCGAACCATTCAATATGGTGCAAGGCGGTCATCGGATGGGGAATGCTGCCGCATTTGGCAAGCAGTTTGCCGTTTTCGTGGGCAACGACCGGGACGTGTTTCTCCATTCCCGCATCGGCGGTTTTGGCGACTAACTTCGTCATCGCGTCGCCGCAGCAGGTTAAGGTTCCGCCACCTTTGACCAATAAAGCAACGACGTTTCCGCAATGATCGCAGCGATAGAATTCAACTTCTTCCATAATTTTTTTCTCCTTTTGATAACTTAACTATAGCCTGCCGACATCGTCTTGAGAAGCGGAACGCTCGTGATTTTATTTGTCGCGGTTTTTCTCCTTTTTCTAGGACAAAGTGACATAATAATACCAATGAAAAGAAAATATTCTGCCCAATTTGTTTCGACCTATACCAAGGCGAAATCGCTGTCGCCAAGCGCCTTCGAAAAACACTATATCAAAGCGGTCAAGGATCCTTCGACCGTCCACTTTCAACTAAAGATCGGTGCCTATCCTTGTTTTTATCATCAGGATTCTTGTCAGAATCTTCTTGTCAACGATCTGATGGCCAAAAACGCCGAACTAACCGCCCTTCTTTCTTCGCTTACTCCGCTCGAGATGAGTTGGACACAAGAGGAGAGTTTGATTAAGGAAATCAGCGCTTCGCTCGAAATCGATCAAATTCCCCATTCAGCCAAAGAAGTTTTTGAAGCTATTCATATTTTCCATGGCGGAGTAGGAGAGGTTGGGGCCCTCTCATCGAGCTACCTCTTGATTCAGGATGGATTTCGTTTTCCATTAAACGAACTCGAAGACCTCCGCCATATCTATGATTTCTTGATGCGAATTTCCCTCAATAAAATCGAACGGCCCGATACCGCTCTCTTCCGAATGAAGCCAATCGCCCCGGGTGACGAGCGTCTTTCCTATATTGAAGAAGCCTCTTCCATCAAATACGCTTTGAGGGAAGCCCTCTCAATTCTTCTGCTCGAGAATCTCAACGTCTTCGTCAAACTGGCCTTGTTTGATTTCTTCTTTACCTATGCTCACCCTTTCGTCGAAGGCAACGCGAAGCTGCTTCGCTATCTTGACAGCTATTTCATCTACCAGAACATCTCGCCATACTGCGCCTTCTGTTTGTCTCAATGCGAGAAAGAGTCTTTGGCCAGTTTAATCAAAGGCTATCGCTTGACGCTTAGTCCGCGGAATCGGAGCGACCTCACGACGTTCTGCAACGCTTTCCTTGACGCCCTCTCCCGTGAGTACGATGAGCGAATCTACGCTTTGCGGCGACAAAAGCAGCACTCGCTTGATTTGAGAAAAAAATACAAGGGAGTTATTGGCGAACCCTTGCTCAGCCACCTGATCGCCAGCACGGTTTATTTGCCCTGTGGAGCCTCGGCTTATGACCTCGCTTCCTTGGGCGAAGTCTCAACCCGAACCATTCTCCGCGCTCTTGCGGAAGAGAAGAAAAAAGGGTTCATTGTGGAGAACCCTGTCGGCAAGACGATTCATTACACCTTGAAAGATTAGAATGGCCGATCGAATGTCACGACGAAGAAACGCTGAGCCCCCTGCCCTTTGAAGTGGTCTTCGAGGACTTCCATAATGACTTCTTGGGTGACTTTCTCATCGTAGGGCAAGAGGACATCAAAGATGACGTTGATGTGGGTGGCCCCGGTTACAATCCGGAAATCATGTATCTTTAAATCTTTCGAAATCCCCTGCAAAACCCCATTGACCTCTTCATGAATCTCGTCGGTAAGCTTATCGCCAACCGCGATTGGATCCATGTGGATTGTGATGTCGCAGTGGTATTTGTGTTTGATTTCCCGCTCGATGTTATCGATTAAGTCATGGGCATCGAGCATCGGGGTTCGCTCATTGATTTCGGCGTGGAGCGAAACGAAATATTTCGTCGGCCCATAAGAATGGCAAAGGACATCGTGAACCCCGAGGATTCCCGGATGGCTTTTCACATCTTCCACAATCGAGGATTCAAGAGCGGTGTTGCTGGTCGATTCGCCGATGAGCGGGTCGGCGGTATCCTTGATCATCTTGATGCCGCTATAGCCAACGAAAAGCGAGACGACAATGCCCATATAGCCATCGAGGAAGTTCCATTGAAGTGTCAAAGAAAGAATGCCCGAAACCATGATAGAGAAAGTCGCGATCGCATCGGTAAAAGAGTCGAGAGCGGTGGCCTTGAGCGCTTCGCTTGAAATGGCTTTGCCCATTCCGCGATTCACATAGGATTGGAGCAATTTGATAAAGACCGCGACGCCGAGAACAATCACGGCCGGGATGTCATAGTCGACCGTTTCATGGCTGATGACTTTGGTTAAGGAGTCACGGAATAATTCGACCGCCAGAACAAGGACGATCGTCGAGACGACAAGTCCGGCGATGTACTCAATCCGTTCATGGCCAAAAGGATGCTCTTTATCGGCCGGTTTTGAGGAGACTTTAAATCCGATGAGGGTGACGAGTGAACTGGCCATATCCGCCAAGTTGTTAATTGCATCGGCGATAAGTGCCATCGGTAAGAAAGTGCTGAGCGTTTTATCGGCGAGCGTCGAAGCGCTGAAGGCGCTGGCGGCGATGAGAAAGGCGGTGGTGATTTTCATCGCGACAAGGGTCAAGTTGGAGACAATGCCAAATATTGCTGCGACTTTGCCGTGTTTGACCCGGATAGCCTCGTCATTCACATTCTGATAATCCTTAATAAAAAGTCGTCGTAATAATGTGATCATATTTTTTGCCTTGGCGTATATCTTAAGGCTTGAGAGACAAAAAACAACAATGAATGATTTTGCCGAGTAAAAATCGATATTTTTGTTATGCTTTATTTCTTAAAATATCTTAACTTCGGTTAACATTATTTTCGTTGAACAGACTTAACCAGCGTCACTCTTGACTCGAAAAATAACTGGTTCAAAATGCGGGATGTCGGCCGACTGAATTCTTGCATATAGTTTTCAATACTAAATGTCTTGCAATCGGCTTTATGGTCCCCTAACATAAAGGTATATGAAAGCCCAAGATATTGAACTTCCCGACTATACTCCCACCCAAGAACTTTGGAACTCCATCAGCCATGGGGCCGGCACGGTTCTAACTCTGATTTTCGGTCCTTTCCTGATTATCAAAGCCGCCAAGAGCGGTGATGTGTGGTCCATTGTCGCTTGTTCGATATTCGTTTTCGCTCTCCTTTGCCTCTACACCTTCAGCTGTCTCTATCACGGTCTTCATAAAAATATCGGCAAGAAAGTGCTGCGAGTGATGGATCATGACATGGTATTCGTCCTTATCATGGGTACCTATGCGCCTTATTCCTTAATTAGTCTTCGCCAATTTTCTCAAGGCTGGTGTTGGGGGATTTTTGGGCCCTGCATTCTCCTTGGCATCATCGGCATCGTTCTCAACAGCTGCGACCTCAAGAAGTTTGCGATTTTCTCAATGATCGATTACATCTTGATGGGCTGGATCATCGTGATTTCGATGTATCCTTTGTCGCTATCGATGAAAGGCTTTTTTCCTGGAGTTTTCCTTCTGTTGATGGGCGGCATTTCCTATACCGTCGGGGCGGTGCTTTACGGGGTTGGAAAAAAGCGTAGTCCTTGGTGGCATACCGTTTTCCACGTCTTTGTCCTCATCGGGACGATTTTGATGTTTATCTCCATTTTTTACAATGTCCTTCCATAGTGTCGAAGAGAAACGCTTATAATTGACCCGTATAGAATCTTTTTTCATGAAAAACGGCAGCAAAAAACGTTATCTCGCCCTTGCCTTATCGACCGCGTTTTTAGCCAGTTGTTCCTTGAGAGTCAGCATCCATGGTTCTTATTCGTATCTATCCGGGACTTTGCTTGAGAAAAAAGACGTTTCATCGGTTCTTTACCACGATTTCTTTTACCAGAGTCAAGGGGGCTCATCCGATAGTTTGCTGTCGCTTGGCAATGAGAGATGTTTGGTTCTCCCGATCAGTTTCAGCGATTATGGATGGAGCGATAAGCGATTACAAGATCTCGACGTCGCTTTCAATGGCAAGGGCGCCGCTACTCATTATTGGGAATCAGTCTCCTCTTTCTACGAAAAATCCTCTTTTTCCCAACTCCATCTTTCTTTCACTATCGCCAAACCTTACGCCATCTCTTCGACGGCAGTAGGTTTCCTCGCCAAGAGCAACGACATCAACTCTTCCAAGAGTGCCGCCAGTTCTGTTATGGCATCGGCTTTGGTGGACTATAAAACGAAAACAGGGGACTCTTGCAGGGATTTTGATGTCAATGGCGATGGTTTTATTGATGCGGTTTATTTGATTTACGCCTGCCCGGATTATCTGAGCGCCAAAAATAGTGGTCTCACCGATCTCTCTGAACGACAGGGCTATTGGGCTTACACCGCCCGCGATGTGACTGCCCACGCCAACGTTACCTCGCCCGTCGGGCGTTCCTTTACGTGGGCCTCCTATGATTTTCTCTATCGAGGAGTGAGCCCAAGCAGGGATGAGACCTCACGAGTTGACGCCCATACTTACATTCATGAGACGGGACATTTACTGGGCTTAGATGATTATTATTCCTATACGCCTGGCGAAAGCGATTATACGAATATGGCCTATAAATATGAGATGCCGACCGGCGGGCTCGATATGATGGATCTCAACATCCTCGATCACGATGCTTGGAGCAAGTTTGCTTTGGGTTGGAATCGGCCTTATGTCATCACGGAGAACCTTTCATTCCCTCTCACTTTTGAACTCGAAGAGAGCCAGGTTGCCGGGGATTTTGTTTTGATCCCGGCCGCGGGCGAAGGATATAACGGCACGGCTTTTGGCGAATACTTGATGATCGAACTCTATACCCCAGATAACCTTAACGAACTCGACTCAAAGACCAAATACGCCCCCGATTACAAATATCCGCGCGGTTTCTTCATGCCCGGTGTCAAAATCTCCCATGTCGATGCCCGGATGGCTCGTTACGCGAACCGCACGTTCGACTATAACGTCGATATGACGACCTTCAAAAACGACATCAAGAGTTCAACGGCCTCTTCTTATTACCGTCTTGGCGCATCCAACTCGGCCAATCGCAGCAGCAAAGAAGGCTACCGACTGATCCATTTGCTTGAGGGCAATGGCACTTTTACCTTTGGCAATCAAGATTACGAAAAATGGGACAACGAGTATTTCTATGCGAACAATTCCACGCTTTTTGAGGCGGAGGATGAGCGGAGCACTTTTGATATGACTCGTTTTTCTTCCTTCTTTTTGAATCGGAAAACAATATCGAGCGCCTCCTCGAGTTCCTCTTCAAGTTCGACCACCCTCACTCAGGGTTTATTCAATAATGGCCGTGAATTCCCATATACGATTCGGGTGAATGGTATCCAAGGGACGACGATCGAAGGCGAAACGACCTATAAGGCCTCTCTCACCATCGTGAAAGCCTGAAGGAGGGCAATGCGCCTCTGCGCGGTATAAGGTATAATCAAACCGCGAAAGAAAGAGCATGGTTTTATGTCACGAAAGAAAGAGAGTTCATTACTGTTAGAGAACCGGCGGGCTCACTTTGAGTATTTTCTTTCGGATTTTATGACTGCGGGCCTCGTTTTGACGGGAACGGAAATCAAGTCGCTTCGGGAACGAAATGCCGGGATTACCGATGCTTATGTCTATGTGAAAAATGGCGAGGCTTTCATTGCCAATATGCATATCGCTGCCTATAAGGAAGGCAACATCTTCAACGTCGATCACCTGCGGGACCGCAAACTTTTATTGACCAAAACTGAATTGCGGCGTTTGGCCAATAACCTCAAAGGAACGGGCAATACCTGTGTTCCGACGAAAGTCTTTCTCTCGCACGGCTATGCCAAAGTCGAGATTGCCTTAGCGAAAGGCAAGCAGCTTCATGACAAGCGGGAAGCGATCAAAAACCGCGATCTCTCGCGCAAAATGACCAACATTCGCCATGGCGATGATGGGGAAGGAGAATAACAATATGACTTATGAAGAAGTGGTAGCCTATCTCGCCTCTCGAGATATGACGATGAGCCGCTATGAGAGGGTAGACTGGGATCGTTTTGTCGAGAAGATTCGCCTCTCTCTCAACGTTCCTTTCGTTCATCTCACCGGCAGCAATGGCAAGGGTTCAACCGCCAACTACCTCTATGGCATTTATCGTTCGGCTGGCTATAAGGTCGCTCTCTTTTCCAAACCTTATTTTTATCAGGTCAACGAGATGATACAAATTAGCGGCGAAATGATAAACGACAAGGACTTTGCCAGGATTTTCACTGAAAAAGAAGCGGAAATCAAAGCGGCAAATCTCTCCTCTTTTGAAATTGAGACCTACATTGCTTTCGCCTATTTCAACGAGCAAAAAGTCGATTTGGCTATCATCGAATGCGGGATGGGTGGCGTCACCGATAGCACCAATCTCGTTAATGCCATCCCCCTTCTTAGCATCATTACGACCGTTTCGCTTGAGCACACGGGCTTCTTGGGGCGAACCGTCAGCGAAATTGCCCTCAATAAAGGCGGCATTATCAAACGCGATGCTCCGGTTCTCGTCGGCCAGCTCGACGAATCAGCTGATAATGTGCTCAAAGACCTATCGAAGCGGAACCATTCGCTTTACTACATCGTTGATGCCTACCATAACGAAGTCTATGACAAGCCGTATTACCGCTTTGAATATCAGCCTTACAAAAACCTCGAGATTTTATCGCCAGCCAAATACCAACTCGCCAACGCTTCGATGGCGGTGGAAGCCGTCAAGATTCTTCGGTCGCGTTTTCCCGCGAGCGAAGATGCCCTTCGACATGGTTTGCTTTTGCCTTCTTTGCCTTGCCGGATGGAACGCCATCATAACATCATCCTTGATGGGGCTCATAACCCCGAAGCGGTCGAGGCCTTGATGAATTCGCTGCTTCCGTTAGCGGAAGGCAAGCCAATCCACGTGGTTTTCGCTTCTTTGCGCGATAAGAATATTGCCGTCGAATTGCCGCGGATCGACCGCGACGTCAAAGAGATCGTTCTCACTACCTTTCCTTCGAATAGGGCTCGAAACGAAGAGGATTACTTCCTCTACGAAGGCGACTATGCTTTCAACCCCGATTATAAAGAAGTCATCAATAATTTCTTGGTAAAATATCCCGATGATTTGATTTTGATTACCGGCAGTTTGGCCTTCGCTGCATTGGCGAAGAAATATGTGGAGAGCGAATTGAAATTATGAGCAAAGATCTCACTCCGACCCAAAAAATCACTTTCGCGGCGATGCTAACGGCCTTATCGGTCATCGCGACGTTCATTGCGAAAACGATTCCGATGGGGTCGTTTACCTTTCTCCGTTTCTCCCTCACTCCGGCTTTGGTAGTTTATACCTCTTTGACTTTGGGACCGCTCTATGGGGCTATCGTCGGCGGTCTCGCCGACCTTATTCCGGCCTTGGCCTATCAGACGGGCGAGTACAATTTCTTAATCACCATCGTCTACATTCTCCTTGGTGTGCTGCCTTGGCTTTTGGAAAAGTTGACACGGCATTTTCGTTCTGCCCTTCGCAAGCCTTATCTCTTTTATGTTGTTTTGGCTCTGATCTTCGTAATTACCGTTGTTATTTTTTACGCGACCGATTGGCTTGATAAGAGCTTCGGGCAGGCCGCGTATTGGGGCAAACCAACCATCTTGGTTATCAGTTTTGTTCTAGACATCGGCCTCTGCATCGGTCTCTATTTCACCAACCATTATTACCAGAAACGCATTTTGGAACACCCCGACGTGCCTTCGCCAAACGAGATTGCGACGATCGCGCTCGTTTCGGAAGTGGTGATGATGGATTTGGCCAAGGCGCTTGCCTTCTGGCTCTTTTATAATTGGGTTGCTTCCTCCCGCTTCCCTATCTCCTATGGAGTCATCTTCTCCATGCTTTTCCTCGGGGCACCGGTCGATGTCTTTTTTATCACCTTTATGAACAGCTGGCTTTTGCTCTTCACCAAGCGGTTCATCCACGCCTACGGGGGCGGGAACCCTGAAAATTCTCATCACTGCAAAAGCTTTTTGGTTGACGATAAAAATTCTTCCGATGATTTGAGCGAAGATGAAAAAGAGGAAGACATCAAAGACAAGAAAGCGCGAATCGGTTGGATTATTTTCTTCAGCGTTGTTATCGTGATTATGGTCATTTGCATCGTTGTTATCAGGGTAATTCAAGGCCAGCCGGCCAGTTCTCCCTCCGGTTTGAAAGCCATTTCAGATAGCCTCCATTTTTTATTTTTTCATGATTTTTCTTCCCTTTTCATTTAATGGAAACTTCTTTGCATTTACTTTGCACTTGCTTTTTAAGAATAATCGCCCAAACTAGACTTAGAGCAAAGGTATAACGTGATTAGATACCCTGCTCGTAAGGAGGAAAATAGAATGGCAGAAATTGATATTCAGCGGGGCGATGGGTCCATTGTCAAGTGCGATCCAGAAGCTCGGACGTTAGCGTATTATCGCTATCATGTCAAATTCACTCCGTTGGAGTGGAAGATTTTGACTTGCCTTTATCAGGCGCGTCCGAATGTCGTTGAACGGAGCGATCTTGTCAAGCTCATCTGGGGAACCGGGAAAAACTTCCCGACCCGTACCATTGACGTTCACATCTCCTCGATTCGGAAGAAACTTGCCTACATCAAGGGCGCCCGGATCGACAGTGTTTATGGCAATGGCTACAAGTTTATTCTTCTCACCCGTTTCTAAAGGAAAAATTGGTCTTCTTGGACAGCGAAAAACTTCGCTGTCTTTCTTTTTTCGGAAATCAAAAAATTCGTTTTGGCGCTTTCCCGTGGGCAAAGGGGAGTAAAGTTTGACAGTGTCCAAGTCGGCTCGCTTGTCGGAGGAGCCGTTTTTCTTTACTCTAAATGGCGAGTTAAGTCCATAGGAGAAGAGCATGGCTAAAAAAGTTTTGACGTTGGAAAAGAAGAACTCGCAAAGCGATTATAACGCCGCTTTGGAGCTTGCCCTTTCGTCTTCCAACGAAGAAGTTCGTAAAGCCCTCGAGACCTCCTATCAAAATCAGATTGAGAAACGCTTCTAAAAATTGCCGATAATAGAAGAGCCTTAAGAGCTCTTTTAATTTGCCCTTTTTGCAAAGAGGTGCGAACATTATTTCGTTAGCGAGGCTCATCTTCATGGATCAAAAGTACTTTCGTTCTCATGTTGTTTATCAAATCTATCCCCGTTCCTTTTGTGACTCGAACGGCGATGGCCTAGGCGATATCCCAGGCGTCATCAGCAAATTAGATTATCTTAAGGTCCTCGGGGTTGGCATTTTGTGGCTTTCGCCAGTCTACCGCTCACCTAACGCCGATTTCGGTTATGACATCTCTGACTACGAAGATATCAGCCCCGACTATGGCACTTTGGCCGATATGGACCGTCTGATCGCCGAAGCAAAAAGCCGTGGAATCCGCATCGTGATGGATTTGGTGGTCAATCACACCTCCGATGAGCACCGTTGGTTTGTCGAGTCAAAGAAAAAGGATTCGCCCTACCGCGATTATTACTATTGGCGCGAAGGGAAGGGCAACAACACCCTGCCTCCGAATAATTGGACTTCCAATTTCGGCGGAAGCGCTTGGACCTACGTACCCGAGGCGGGCGCCTGGTATTTGCATATTTTCGGCAAAAAGCAGCCGGATTTGAACTGGCATAACCCGAAAGTGCTCGAAGAGGTGGAATCGCTTCTCCGCTTCTGGCTCGATCGTGGGATCTATGGTTTCCGTTGCGACGTCATCAACCAGATTTGGAAAGAATCACTCGCTGATGGGAAGAAAACCCCATACATCATTGGATCGGAACATTATCTGATGAAAGACGGGAACCATTTGATTCTGCAAAAACTCTATCAAGACGTTTTCTCTCATTATGACGCGATGACGGTGGGGGAGACCTACAACGTCGATTTCCAGAACGCGCGGCGCTTCACCGATCACGAACTCGATATGTGCTTTCAGTTCGATCATATGAACGTCGACAAAGGGCTCCTTCCGATTTGGCAAAAACGCTACAAGCCCAAGAAACTCAAGAAGATTCTTTTTGATTGGCAGCGCGAGGTTGACTGGAACGCAAACTATCTTGAGAACCACGATCAGCGCCGCAGTTTGAGCCGCTTTGGCGACACGGGCAAATACTGGAAAGAATCAGCCACGATGCTTGCCACGATGCTTATGAGCTTGCGGGGAACGCCCTATGTTTATCAAGGCGAGGAAATCGGTATGACGGATTACCCGATGTTCACGCCCGAAAAGTACGTCGACCCCGTCAATACGTTCATTTATCGCCTCTTAAGGAAATACCATTTTTCGACCCGGGTGGCGATGAAGTGGGTTCAGAATTTTAACCGCGATAACGCCCGGACTCCGATGCAATGGTCTGAGGCGCCCCAAGCGGGGTTTTCCTCGTCAAAGGCTATCTGGCTTCCCTTAAACCCGAACTATCCGAAGATCAACGTCGAAAGCGAAGAAACGGATGGCGCGAGCATTCTGAATTATTACCGCAGAGTGATTGCCTTCCGCAACTCCGACCCAATCCTTTCCTATGGGGATTTCGGACCGATGGCGACCCCGGGCAATATCATGGCCTATTTCCGCGCCTATGGCGGCCACATGGAATTTGTCTTGCTCAATTTGACCAAGAAGCGGGTGACGCTCCCTAAGAGCATCCGTTCGATGCGAGGGCAGGTGCTTCTCTCCAACTATGTAGGGGCGGGTTTCACCTTCAAGAAGTTTTTGCGTCCTTACGAGGCTCTCATCGCTCGAATTAAGTAAAATCCCTGGCAAAACCCCCTTTGTTTTGCTTCTTTTCTCCGTTTTCCCTCTTTTGAGAGTCTTTCTTCGTGAACTCCGCGCGCGAGATGGTTATGATTAGGAGGCCGATAAGGAGGTTTTCTTTATGGCAGAAAAACATCGTGACGACTACCTTAAATGGGAAGAATACTTCATGGGTATCGCCGAACTCTCCGCTCTGCGGAGCAAAGATCCCTCTACTCAAGTGGGGGCCTGCATCGTCGACGATCAACACAAAGTCGTCTCCATCGGCTACAATGGCATGCCGCGCGGAATCGATGAGGAGAAAATCCCGTGGGGACACGGCGAAGGACTCGACAGCAAATATCTCTATGTTTGCCACGCCGAATTCAATGCGATTCTCAATACCCGGGATGGGGCTCACCTCAATGGCTGCACCCTCTATGTGACATTGTTCCCGTGCAAC
>JBAYEZ010000018.1:0-12143 GCA_041667485.1 Bacilli bacterium | reverse complement strand
TAAAAATCATCGTCGGTCCGCTTCTTTCGAAGGCGAGCGAGCTTCCGGTGCGTCTTGAGTTGGCCTTCGCTTTGCTTAAACACGGCAACGACGAGGAAGTCCTCGATAAGGGAACCGAGCTCGGCGTCGCTTCTTTTTCGCCTTTCTTTTCGTCGAGGACAATCATCCATCTGGCAAGTGAAGAAGACAAAATGAAGCGGCAAGAGCGCTTTCAGAAGATCGTCAAAGCCGCTTCCGAACAATCCAAACGGACGCGAATTCCCGTGGTTCAACCCATCCGCGACTACGAGGATATCCTTTCTGAAACAGCCGAACTGAAGCTTTTTGCTTACGAAAACGAGAGCGACGACGTCAAAACGCTTCCAAGCGCCTTAAAGAGCCTTCAGACAGGGCAGCGCTGCCTCATCGTGATCGGACCAGAAGGGGGCTTTAGCCCCGAAGAGGCTCTCGAAGCGAAAGAAAAAGGCTTCCATTACGTCTCGCTTGGCCGCCGCATCTTGCGAGCCGAGACCGCCGCGATCTACGCCGCGAGCGTCTTTGCCTACGCGCTCGAAAGCGAGAGGGGTTCCCAATGAGTTTTTTCGATGAACTCGAAGCCCACCAGCGGAGCACCCCCTTCGCTACCTCCTCGGAAGCGCTTTTTTATAACGAGAATGCCTATCTTTTAAGCGGCGTTGAACAATGGGCGAGGTTCTTGAAACCTCTCGATTCGTTTTTGACGATTCGGGCCAATATCTTGATTCGCGGACTCCTCAACAAAGAGAGGATTGAGAAGCTCTATCGCAGCAAAGTCAAAGAGGAAAACTTGTCGAAAGAAGCTCAGCTCTCTCTCAAGGACTACATGGTCTCGGGTATGACGAATCTTCCCTATCTCGTCTACCGGGGCGAAAAGATATATGTGCCCTTTTTCCCCACCTCGCTCAACGTCCTTTACGCCAAGGAATGGAAAAAGCTCGCCCTCACGCCTTACGCCCATCTCATCCGCGATTATCAAGCGGCGACCGTCGATTGCTTCGACTATTATGGTTACGCCCTCTACGATTCGTATTTTACCCGCCTCGTTCCGATTCGGAAATCGCCCAAGGTCATGGCGGCATACGACTACGATGCCGAAGCTCTCTATTTCATTAACGACCAAGGCCGGCTCGACGCCAAGATCTGCTTGTTCGACCGCGACATCAAAACCCCCGTCAAAACCCATATGGTTAAGCGGATTGAGGCCGTGGCGGACGCCTATTTGGCCAACGACAAGAACGCCCTCATTCAAACCTTGGTCCAAGGCAACTTGATCTCCTCGAGTCTGATGCATGCGATTTTAGGAAAGGCGATCAAATTCGAAGAGAAGAAAGAAAAAGGGGAAAAGGAATGAACTTCTATCTCTTTTCTCTCGGCTGCAAAGTCAATTCCTACGAACTTGATGCTCTGCGCAACAGCTTAGAAAAAGAGGGGAACCACGAGGTTTTTTCGCCTATTGAAGCCGACCTTGTCATCGTCAATACCTGTTCCGTCACGTCGACGGCCGATCAAAAATCGCGCCAGCACATCCGCAAGATGCGGCGCCTTTCGCCGAATGCCGTTCTCGCCGTCATGGGCTGCTACAGCGAACTGCACGCGGAAGAAACGGCAGAGATGGGGGCTGACATTGTCCTTGGAACGAGCAAGAGAAGAGAACTTTTGGCCGATGTCGAACGCTTTAAAAAAGAGGGCAAGAAAATCATCGACGTGAAGAAAGACGTCCGCCATGAACACTACGAAGAAATGGGGCAGATGGCTCTCGCCGACAATGCCAGGGCTTATTTGAAAATCCAGGATGGCTGCGACAATTTCTGCTCTTACTGCCTGATTCCGCGCTTGCGGGGCAACTCCCGTTCCCGCGAAAAGGATGAGACCCTCCGCGAAGCCAAGCGCCTCGTCGAAGCCGGTTATAAAGAAATCGTCATCGCTGGGATTCATATCGGGGGATACGGCAAAGATTTAGGCGATGGTTCCTATCGTTTGGGCAATCTCCTTGAAGACATGCTCGATCTGTCTCCCGAGCTCCCGCGCTTACGAATATCTTCGATCGAAGAGAGCGAAATCGATTCGACGATGCTTAATCTTTTGAAGAATTACCCCCAAGTGGTGGACCATCTTCACATCCCGTTGCAGTCCGGTTCCTCGAGCGTGCTCAAGCGGATGAAACGGAAGTACGACACTTCCGCCTTCCTCAAGACGCTCTCCGCAATCCGGACAATCCGGCCCAACATCGCGATCACGACCGACATCATCGTCGGCTTCCCAGAAGAGAGCGATGAGGAGTGGAAAGAGACTCTCGCTTTCGCAAAAAAGGCGGAATTTGCGGAGATTCACGTTTTCCCTTTTTCGCCCCGGAATGGTACTTACGCCGCGACTTTGCCCGATACACCCGCCCCAATCAAGGAAGCGCGGGTCCAAGAACTTCTTTCCCTTTCGAAAGAGCTCCGCGAAACTTATGAAGAACGTTTCTATGGCCAAAGTTTGTCGATTCTTTTTGAAGAGGACGATCCGAAGAACGGCCTCGCCTATGGCCATAGCGGCAATTACCTCTTAGTCAAGACCGCTTCCTCCGAAGCGAAACATGGGCAAATCGCCAGCGTTGTCTATTCCCCGCTGACCAAGGCAGATTGAGCGATTCGCCCCATTTTATGGACTTTCATAGAATCGAATCATTTTGTTAAATTTTTGACATTGTACAAAAGAAGGTTGACTCTGGGGGGCAACCCCTTATAATTAACCGCGTTGAAAAGAGGAAAAAACTATGGCAGTCCCGTTTAGAAGAACATCGAAAACCGCGAAGAGACTTCGGCGCACTCACTTCAAGCTCGAAGTGACTGGCCTCGTCGTTTGCCCGCATTGCGGTGCGATGGTTCCTTCTCATCATGTTTGCCCGGAATGTGGCTATTATGATGGCAAGGAAATCATCCATCACGCCACGAAAAAAGAAACCAAGTAGTTAGCGCTTCGATTCTTGAAAGTCCCGCAGGGGGCTTTTTCTTTTTTCGAGAAGAAAACCCTTAAGGGAGAAGAAGACATCGGAGAAAAACAGGCTTTCGTGTCTCCCCCTATCGCAATGGCGTAAATGAGAATAAAATAAACACAGAAAAGAAGGCCCATTTTATGACTTACAACAAGTTCTTCGACCATACCTGCCTCAAGGCGGATGCGACATTGGAGGATATCCAAAAGCTCTGCGCTGAAGCGAAACAATACGATTTCATGAGCGTCTGCATCAACCCATTTTACGTCCCGATTGCCAAGAAGCTTTTAGCGGGCACCGACGTGAAGATCTGCACCGTGATCGGCTTCCCTTTGGGCCAGATGACCCCGGTGAGCAAGGTCGCGGAAGCGCGCAATGCGGTGAAGATGGGAGCCGACGAAGTCGACATGGTCCAGAACATTGCGATGGCGAAAGAGCATAATTTCGATTTCATCGCTAAAGAAGTTTCGATGGTCAAGAACGCGGTGGGACCCCGCGTTTTGAAAGTCATTTTGGAGAATTGCTATTTGAATAAAGACGAGATCAAGTCCTCATGCCTCGCTGCCAAAAAAGGCGGAGCGAACTTCGTCAAGACCTCGACGGGCTTCGGCACTGGCGGTGCCACGGCCGAAGATGTTGCTCTTATGCGCTCGACTGTCGGACCCAGCATGGGCGTCAAGGCGGCGGGCGGCATTCACAACAAAGCTCAGATGCTCGAGCTTCTTTCGGCTGGTGCCAATCGGATCGGCTGTTCGCATTCCGTCGAAATCATGAATGAGAAATAAGGATGAGAGTCCTGATTTATTTTCAAGACGAAAACAGCATCAAAACCTCGGGAATCGGGCGGGCGATGCGTCACCAAATGGAAGCCTGCACCTTAGCGGGCGTCCCTTTTACGACCAGCCCGAAAGACTCTTTTGACATCGCCCACATCAACACAATTTGGGCCAAATCGAAACGCTTATTGCGGCGCTGCAAGAAAAAAGGCATCCCCGTCATTGTCCACGGCCATTCAACCTACGAGGATTTTCGCAGATCGTTCAAATGCTGGCAATTGGTCGAGCCGATTTTCGATGCCCATCTTAAGTATATGTATTCGCGCGCGAATCTCATCATTACGCCGACACCCTATTCAAAAAAGCTGATCGAAAGCTATGGTTTCGCGAAGAAAGTCATCGCCATCTCTAACGGCATTGATCTCAAAGAATATGCGCCGAACCCTTCTGCCCAAGCCGCTTTTCGAAAAAAGTTCGCTCTCAGGGAAGACGAGAAGTTCGTGATGGGGGTTGGCTTCCCTTTTGAAAGGAAGGGCATCCAAGATTTCTTTGAGGTGGCCAGGCAATTCCCCACGATCAAATTCATTTGGTTTGGCTATTTGAGCCCTTGGATCACCAATGGCAAAGTGAAGCGCTGGGTCAAAAAAAGGCCAGCGAACGCGATCATGGCAGGATATTGCAAAGGCGAATTGATCCACGGGGCTTATCAATGCGCATCCGCTCTCTTCTTCCCGTCTTACGAAGAAACAGAAGGCATCGTTGTTTTAGAGGCGCTCGCTTCCAAAACTCCACTCCTCGTCCGCGATATCG
Organism: Bacilli bacterium; assembly: GCA_041667485.1. Classification (GTDB taxonomy): domain Bacteria; phylum Bacillota_I; class Bacilli_A; order RFN20; family CAG-826; genus UBA4951. The sequence goes on along the minus strand of JBAYEZ010000018.1, from coordinate 7,562 downwards.
GTGTCTACGATCCTTGGCTCCACGATGGCGTCGACTGCCATAAAGGGCAAAACAACGTTCAATTCGCCGAGATATTGAAAAGCCTCCTTGCCAAGGGCGAGAATCCCGCCATTTTGGAAAGAGGCTATGCCATCGCCGAAGAACGTTCGCTCGATAAAATCGGAGCCGCCCTTAAAGAAGCCTATTCTTCGCTTGGGGTGAAATAGAAGGCCCCGTCGGCATCTTTGTCGAAGAAAGACCCCTCCTTAACGAGGGGTTTTGCCATCTTTTTTAACAAACTCCAAGCCTGATTAACCTGAGCAAAATACGTCGAGTCCGCTCCGGATTTCTTATCGAGCCGCCGATCGAAATCGAGCGAGAGTTTCATCCGGAAGAGCTTTGCCTTAAAACCTTTTATGCCCGCCGCATTGTGGGTTTGTTCAAGGAAATAGCGCTCGAGAGCGAAAACGACGAGGTGGCGGAACGCCCGGTTTTTCCTTTTGACGCTCATGGCGCTATTGGCGTTGGTTTTGTCATAATAATAAAGGGAATCTTTGATCGAAACGACTTTCGTACAATAGGAGAGCAACGCACAATTCAGAGCGACATCTTCAAACTGCATGTCAAGCGGGGCGGCGAGAACAAGCAACGGCCGTTTCAAGGCTATTGTCGTCTTATAGAGTTTAGTCCAGCAAAAGCCACGAATATACGAATCGTCAAAATAATCCTTTAGAATTGTCTTTGGGGTCAGCGTTTTATTTTTCGCGAAGGGATAGAAGTGGGTTTTGGCCTTTTTCCCACTGATGTAACGAAAGGAGCAATTAACGCAATCGGCATCGGTTTTTTGAGCGGTGGTTACGAGCTTTTCAAGGCAGTTAGGAGCAAGGGTGTCATCGGCGTCCATGAAATAAAAATAGGGGGAATGAACCTTTTCAATCCCACGGATCCGCGATAAGCCGATCCCCATTCTTTGGGTGGGAGCATCGATGATAATGAAAGGAAAACGGCGCCGGTATTCGAGAGCGATCGCCAAGGAGTCGTCCTTCGAAGGATCGATTTCCAAAATGACTTCAAGCTGCCCTTTGAATGTTTGCTCCTCTAATAAAGAATGAAGGGAACGGCGGAGATAGGCTCCCGAATTGTAGACCGGGATAATAACGCTGAGCTCAGGCATGGAGGGATTATAGCATCGCCAAGCTTCAATTCCTAAGATTGCCGATTTCTTCGGCCTTTTTTCGTGGATGAATGCCGCCTTAACGAGGGGGAAGCCGACTCGAGGGCTCTTCTTCGTTTCAAAAACGGGCCTTTCCTATGGAATCATCTTGCAAAACCTCGGCCTTGCGATAGAATAGACACGCTGAAAAGTGGGAAGAAGGTGAACTCAATGGCTGTTAAAACTGTGCTTCACGAAGGGGAAACCCTCGATGATGCCATGCGTCGGTTCAAACGCTCGGTCAACAAGAGTGGCGTCCTTCTCGAATCTCGTAAAAGAGAATGCTACTACAAGACGAACTTGAAGCGGAAAATGAAGTCCGAAGCTGCTCGTCGCAAAAAGTGGTAAAAGTATTCATTCGATGAGTCCTGAGGTTTCTCAGGACTTTTCTTTTTCGGGGGCACGTTTGCGCTTTTCTTGTCTATTGATAAGAGTGGAAACCATTTATCAAGGCGACGAAGAAGGATGCGGGCTCGCATGCTTGCGCATGGCGTTAGTTCTCGCCAGTCATCAGAAAAATTACCGCTATCTCACTCTTGAAGGCCATCCGCCTTACTCGCTTGAGCAACTGCATCAAGCCGCCGCCAAGGAAGGATTGACCCTAACCTTTAAAAGGGTGGGCGACAAACACGATCTCTTCCACAATACAAACTGGCCAGTTTTTCTCTTGTTGGGGGAAGAACAGAACTCGCATTGCGTTTTAGCCCGCAAAGTTTGGCGAAATCGCATCTTAATCGACGATCCTTCTTCCGGTCGGCATTGGATCAAATCCGACAGGCTGTTCGATCGATGGAACGGAATCTATGGCGAAATCTCTTCCTATTTTGAGAGCAAATGCCCTTACAAAAAGAAAAGCCTCGATATTCCTTGGCTTTTTTCTTTGGCTTCTGTCACGGAGATCGCCTCGGAAGCGGCCCTCTATTTCGGTTTCTACAACGTTCAGAAAAATGCCGACTATCTCTATTCGGTATTGGCTTTCGCCCTCTTTGGCCTTTTTTCGATTCTGAAGCGGCTCTTCGCCGTAGGCGGAATGAAGGCATTCGATCGGGACTACCTGGATTTTATCTATAACGAAGATCGGGCTCGGCTACGGCTCAACTATGAGCATTATTACCGTTATAAAGGTCTTCTCTTCGGTGGTTGGATTGAATTCGTGAGCGCCCTTTTCTTCAGCACGGCCCTAACCGCTCTCATCGGCTTCAACAATCCCTTCTTCTTTGCCTCGGCGGCCGGTTACCTTGTCTTCGCCCTCGCTGAAGGCGGCTATTGGAGCAAGCGACTTCAAGGGGAGAAAAGCGAACTCGAAAACGGTGAAAAGGCTCTCTTCGCCTCGAAAGAGGAAGCCGAAGAAAAGATTGCCAGTCTTCACCTTTTGAACGAAAAAGCCTACCAACTTGGCGATTATCTCTCTTACAACCATATTATCCGCTTCGTTCTTTCCCTTGCCCTCGCCCTGATTCCAGTCTTGGGAAAGCGGGAAATAACGCTTAATTACTTTCTTTTTCATTTCTTTGTTCTTCTCTCGATCGGAGAGGGATTCGAGAAGATCGTTTCCTTCTTCGTGAAAACCCGAGAGAGGAGTCAGGAATTCGATTATTTCCTGGAATACTTCCTCAAAGAGGAAAAATGAGGTAACAAAGGAGAACCATTTGTGCTAATCTACATAAGCGATGGAACTGTCGTTTACATCCCCGTATGGGGCGAACTTCGATTACCTGGAAGAACGTTACCGGCATCTTGCCGAAGTAGCCTTTGCATATTTGGGAATCACCACCAACTACGAGGTGGATGTGTCACTCGTCGACGACGAGACGATTCATCAAATCAATCGCGATTACCGTCATGTTGATCGAATTACCGATGTCATCTCGTTTGCTTTCAACGATGACAAGGATCCCCACGACCAAATCAAAGACCCTGAAGTCGAGCGAATGCTCGGTGAGATTTTGATTTGTCTTCCTCAGGCTCAACGGCAGGCGAAAGACATCGGCAACAGCGAACGCCGCGAACTCAGTTTTTTATTTGTCCATGGCCTACTGCATTTATTGGGCTATGACCATATGAAGAAGGAAGACGAGGACGTGATGTTTCCTTTGCAGGATGTCATTCTCGCCGAAGCAGGAGTGTAACAACTATGGACCAAAATCAGTTGATCGAATGCGCTAAAGATGCCCGCAGTCTCTCGTATTCGCCTTATTCCCACTTCGCGGTGGGAGCCGCCCTCGTCTGCAACGATGGCTCAGTTTACGTCGGGGCAAACATCGAGAATTCTTCGTTCCCGTTATGCATGTGCGCGGAACGTAACGCCGTCTATAACGCGATGATGGATGGCAAAACCACCGATGATTTCGTGGCGCTTGCCATCATCGCTGATACCGCTGGGCCTTGCTCGCCTTGCGGTGCTTGCCGCCAAGTTCTCAGCGAACTTTTCCCGTCCAAAGCCCCAATTTACCTCGCCAACCTCAAAGGTGATGTCAAAGTGACGAATACGGAAGAGCTATTGCCTTTTGCTTTCGCGGGTGAAGATTTATGAAGAGCGGTTTCTGCGCGATTTTGGGCCAGCCCAACGTCGGCAAATCTACTTTGCTTAATGCGCTGCTTTCAAAGAAAGTCTCGATTGTCTCGCCAAAGCCGCAGACGACCCGAGATCAAATACTTGGTATCTACAACGAGAAGGGCCTTCAGATTGTTTTCATCGATACACCCGGGCTTTTTGAGAGCGATGAAGCGCTCGACAAAACCATGAACAGAGCTGCCCGCAGTTCGCTGGGGGATGTCGATTGCATTCTTTATATGGTTGACGCTTCCCAAGAAGATACCAGCGAAGACGACAAACTGCTTGGCAGTTTAAAGAGCGATAAACCATGGATCTTCGTTTTCAATAAAATCGATTTGGCAACCGCTCCGATGATGGAGAAACTCATCGCCCATTTCAAGACGCTCAACCCTGCGGCGGAACAATTACAGATTTCCGCCTTGACGAATTTTGGCCTCAAAGATGTCAAAGAGGCAGTAGAACGTCATCTTTCTGAAGGCCCAGCCTATTATCCCGAAGAGCAAATCAGTGACAAGGACCACGCTTTCGTGGCCAAGGAAATCGTCCGCCAAGAATTGCTCCATTTCCTCAAGCAGGAGATCCCTCATCAGTCGGCCGTTTACATCTCTTCGCTCAAAGAGGACAAAGAAACGGCCAAAATATCCGGCGTGATTTACGTCGAAAAAGAAACCCAAAAGGGCATCGTGATCGGTCATGGTGGCGAGATGATAAAAAAAATCTCAATGTCGGCCCGCCATGAGCTCGAACGGATGTGGCAAAAGCACGTGATTCTGGTTTTGGAAGTTGAATTTTCGCCCAATTGGCGAAACGATGTGGCCAAACTGAAGAAACTCGGCTATGGAGACCATAAGGATGACGGGAATGCTGAGTGAAGTCGAAGGTTACGTTGTTCACCTCTCGAATTATAAAGACAATGACGCAATGATTAATGTCTTCACGAAGGAAGGTTCCCTTTCTTTTTTGGCGCGTGGCGTTCTCAAGCCAACCGCTAAAAACGCGGCAGCGTGCCAGCTTTTATCCTATTCGCATTTTTCGCTCGACCCTGGCAAAAGAGGCATTTTGTCGCTGAAAGAAGCCCAATCAATCACCCCGATTGACGGGCGCGACTCCCTCGAAAGATTGACGACGTTCTCCTTCATCAGTGAACTGACCTCAAAACTCGTCCAAGAAGACGAGGCGAAGGACGCTTATCCTTGGCTTGAGGCCACAATGAAGGCTTTAGAGGCTGGCGCTGACGCGTTTAGCGTAGCATTGATCTATTTTGCCCACCTTCTTATTTTGTGCGGCTACGGGCTCGATGTCGACGAATGCGTTTATTGTCAAAGCAAGACCAACATCAAAGGTGTTTCCTACAGCGACGGCGGTTTTGTCTGCGCCAACGAAATGGATGAGGGAGCTACCCCAATGGATGGGCGCCATCTCAAAATTCTTCGTTATGTCTTCCGCTGTGGAATCCCCGATATCGCCAGAGTTTCTTTTAGCAAAGAGGAATGTCAAGGATTTATCCAAAGCCTCAGTCAATATCTCGCGGATTTGACGGGAGTGCAACTCAAAAGCACCACGTTGTTGCTTCAAGCTTAAAAAAGTACCCTTAAAAGGGGTTGACAGAGTCTCTTTCACGGTTAAAATAACCTACGTCTTTCTTTTAGAGAAAGAGTTTTTTACTCAAAGGAGCCATGCATGGCTAATAAATTTGATTTTGAGAAGATCACGTCGCATTTGCAACTGACGGGATATGTCTATCCCGGTTCGCAGATTTATGGAGGTCTCTCCAATAGTTGGGACTACGGCCCCTTGGGCGCGGAATTGAAGAAAAACATCCGCGGTGCCTGGTGGAAACGTTTCGTTCAAGAATCGCCGACCAATGTCGGACTCGATGCGGGCATCCTGATGAACCCGAAGGTTTGGGAAGCCACGGGCCACGTTTCGACTTTCAACGATCCGATGGTCGATTGCAAAGCCTGCAAGAGCCGGCAAAGAGCCGATGATTTAATCAAGGCCCAATATCCGAACGAGGACGTCGACAACATGACGTTCGAGGATATGGACAAATTCATGCAGACCCACAAGATGGTCTGCCCAGTTTGCGGCAAGAGTGATTTCACCCCAATCCGTAAGTTCAACATGATGTTCAAAACCCATGTTGGCGTGACGGAAGATGATTCGGCAGTGGTTTACCTCCGTCCGGAAACTGCCCAAGGCGTCTTTGTTAACTTCAAGAATGTTCAGCGCTCAACCCGCCGCAAGATCCCGTTTGGCATCTGCAATAGCGGCAAGAGCTTCCGCAACGAGATTACCCCGGGGAATTTCATCTTCCGCACCCGTGAATTCGAACAGATGGAAATGGAATTCTTCTGCAAGCCAGGCACCGATTTGGACTGGTTCAAGTATTGGAAGGATTTTTGCCTCAAATTCGTCGAAAGCCTCGGGCCGAAAGCCGAAAATCTCCGTTTCCGTGACCATGAGCCTGCCGAACTTGCTTTCTATAGCAAGGCTACGACCGATGTCGAGTACGATTTCCCGACGATTGGCTGGGGCGAAATCCTCGGTGTCGCCGATCGAACCGACTACGATCTCAAGCGCCATCAGGAATACAGCAAGGAAGATTTGACCTATTTTGATCCGGAGACTAATGAAAAGTATCTGCCCTATGTTATCGAACCTTCGATGGGGCTTGATCGTTTGATGTTGATGACGATGATCGACGCCTATGACGAAGAGACACTCGAAGGTGGCGATAGCCGCGTTGTGATGCATCTTTTACCGAGTTTGGCTCCTTACAAGATCGCGGTGCTCCCGCTTTCGAAGAAACTCGAAGACAAAGCCAACGAAGTTTTGGCTATCCTCAATCAGTACTTCATGTGCACCAATGATTCAACAGGCTCGATTGGCAAACGCTATCGGCGCCAAGATGAGATTGGCACTCCCTACTGCGTGACGATTGACTTTGATTCCGCCAACGATCAGTCGGTGACAATTCGCGAGCGCGATTCAATGAAGCAAATCCGGCTTCCGATCACCGAACTTGTCAATTACTTCACCGTGAAGTGTTTCTATTGATTTAGTTTATTCATAGTTGTTTTTTAGTATATATTATATCTTTAGATATAAAGGAAGGAGTGTGGTGGCATGTACGATCGTGACCTAATTGATAAAATTCTTGCCAGCGCCGACATTGTCACCGTCATTTCCGCCTATATCCCCGTCACCAAGAAAGGCCGGAGTTATGTTGCTCTCTGCCCATTCCATGACGACAAGAATCCTTCGCTCAACATTTCCAAAGAAAAGCAAATTTTCAAGTGCTTCGTTTGCGGGACAGGCGGCAACGCCATCACCTTCGTCGAGAAGTACGAGAAAATTTCCTTTGAAGAAGCGGTACGCAAGGTTGCTGATCTCATCAACTTCCACGACGAACGACTCGAGAAGCAGGCCTACCACGCTTACGTCAATTCCGAACTGACACCGCTTTACGACTGTATCGATGACCTTGAGAAGTACTATCAGTACGCTCTTTCTATCGCCGAAGGCAAGGTGGCATCGGACTATTTGGCTGAACGTCATCTCGATGCCGGTCAGGTAGCCAAGTATGGGATCGGTTACGCGCCAATGGACGGGGCCAAGACCGTTCAGTTCCTCCAAGTCAAAGGCCATTCGCTCAAATCCATCGAAGATATCGGCATCGCCCTCGCCAAAAAAGAAGGCACGAGCGATTCAAATGCCGGGCGTCTGATCTTCCCGCTTTGCAACCCTGATGGGCAGGTGGTGGGCTTTTCGGCCCGCAAACTCCATGAGGAGCAATCGCCGAAATACGTC